>JBFYWX010000246.1:0-3380 GCA_041310825.1 Desulfobacteraceae bacterium
TCCTATGCCGGCGAGATCGGGCAGTTCGCGGGCGTTTTCCCGATCCCCGGCCCGGGCCCCTACGACATCACCGTGTACGCGTTCGATCCCGGAAACGGCAACACCGGCCTCGACCGGGCGACGATCGTTGTCGCGGAGGCGGTCGCCGCGTCGGACGAGGATTGATCCGATCCGCAGCACGGGCGCGCATGACGGTCGTGAGGTTTGGTTGGAAAACATCCATGCGTGGCAGCGGCGCTGGAAGGCAATTTAGCGCCCCACGCTGAACGGAGGTAAAAAATGAACAGCAACAGTACCAAGAAAATCGACATCGCGCTCCAGGGCGGCGGTTCCCACGGCGCCTTTACCTGGGGTGTTCTGGACCGCTTGCTCGAAGACGAGCGCATCGAAATCGAAGGGATCAGCGGGACCAGCGCCGGCGCCATGAACGCGGTCGCGTTGGCCCAAGGCCTGGCGGGCGGGGGGCGGAAGACGTCGCAGGAGTTGCTTTCGGGTTTCTGGAGGCGGGTGAGCGAGGCCGGGCGGATGAGCCCGATTCAGCGCTCTTTCTTCGACGTCATGATGGGGCGCTGGAGCCTGGATCTCTCGCCTAGCTTCCTCCTGTTTGACAGCCTCACGCGGACCTTCTCGCCCTACGAGTTCAATCCGCTCAACATCAACCCGCTGCGCGATATCGTGGCCGATTTTTTTGATTTTGACGTCATCAACCGGGCTCCGTTGCCGAAGCTTTTCCTCTCCGCCACGAACGTGCGCACCGGGCGTCCCAAAGTGTTCCGTCAGCCCGCCATCTCAGTCGACACCACCATGGCGTCGGCCTGCCTGCCGTTTCTATTCCAGGCGGTCGAAATCGATGGTGAGGCATACTGGGATGGCGGCTACATGGGCAACCCGCCGATCTTCCCCCTCATCGATGAGACCGAGGCCCGCGACATCGTGATTGTCCAGATCAACCCGTTCACCCGATCGAAACTTCCCCGGACGGCCTACGAAATCAACAACCGGCTGAATGAAATCACCTTCAATGCCAGCCTGATGAAAGAATTGCGTGCCGCAGCGTTTCTGTGGGAGATAATTCACCATGAAGGCCTTGAACGCCAGGCCTACCGGGACGGCCGTCTCCATCTGATTCAGTCCGAAGAAGAGATGCTGAAGCTGAGCGTCTCCAGCAAACTCAATTCAGAGTGGGTCTTTCTGCAGCATCTCCATGATATCGGCTGGCAGACCGCGGAGAAGTGGTTGTCGGAGCATTTCGACGATCTGGGCGAGCGCTCCTCCTGGAGACCCACCTTTCTCTTCGAAGAGAGCCTCAAGCCGGCCCACCTGGCGGAAGGTGTCGAAAGGAACAAACCCTGATGATCGACATTCTTGCCGTCCTGATTGCGCTCGGCCTGCTGATGTATCTGGCCTTCCGCGGGGTGACGCTGCTCATTTTGGCGCCCGGAATGGCGCTGCTGGCCGCACTCCTTGCGGGCGGGCTTCCCTTGCTCGCGGCCTACACGCAGATCTTCATGACCGGAACCGGCGGGTTCATCATCACCTTCTTTCCGCTCTTCATGCTGGGCGCCATTTTCGGCAAACTGATGGAAGACAGCGGCTCGGCAAAATCCATCGCGCGGTCGGTCATCGCCCGGCTGGGAGCCGAGCGGGCCATCGTGGCGGTGGTCCTCTGCTGCGGAGTGTTGACCTACGGTGGCGTGTCGCTGTTCGTCGTTGCTTTCGCCATATTTCCGGTGGCCGCCGCCCTGTTCCGCGATGCCGATATTCCCAAGCGCCTGATTCCGGGTACGCTGGCGTTGGGCGCATTCACCTTTACCATGTCCGCGCTGCCGGGCACCCCGGCCATCCAGAATGCCATCCCCATGCCGTTCTTCGGCACCACCGCCTTCGCCGCACCGGGCCTGGGGGTCATCACCGGCATCATCATGTTTTCACTTGGAACGGCGTGGCTGACCAGCCGCTCGGCCAAAGCGCGGGCCGCCGGAGAGGGGTACGGCGCCCACGACGACAACTTGCCGGTGCCGGACGGGGTGATGCGCGAACACGTCCAGGGCTGCGGCTTCGACATCAACGAACTTGCGGAAGCTCCTGCCGATGCCGCCGAGGGGCCCCCTTTTTGGCTCGCGCTGGCGCCGGTGGTCATCGTCATCGCGGTGAACTTTGCCTTCATCCAGTTCATCGTCCCGATGATGAACACCGCCCACCTGGCCGAACCCCGCTTCGGCGCCACGACCATCGAGAGTGTACGGGGTGTCTGGGCCATCATCGTGGCACTCTTCCTCTCGATCCTGTTTCTGGCATTCGCCAACCGCGCCCGCATCGAAAGCCTGAAGGCCAGTCTGAACCACGGGGCGGACGCCGCCGTGTTGCCTATTTTCAATGTGGCGAGCCTGGTCGGATTCGGCGCGGTGATTGCCGCCCTTCCCGCGTTCGATATGATCCGCGAGGCCGTGCTGTCGATCGGCGCGGGCAACCCGCTCATATCCCTGGCGGCGGCCGTGAACGTGCTCTCGGCCTTGACCGGATCGGCCTCCGGCGGGATGAGCATCGCGCTCGACGCCCTTGGGGCCACTTATGTCCGGATGGCGCACGATTACGGCATCTCGCTCGATGCCATGCACCGAGTGACGGCGGTGGCATCCGGGGCGCTGGACGCGCTGCCCCATAACGGCGCCGTCATCACCATCCTGAGCATTTGCAAGCTTTCGCACCGCGAGGCCTATCTAGACGTTTTTGCGGTCGCCGTCGTCGTGCCGATGATTTCGCTCGTCGCACTCATCTTTTTAGCCACCTTATTTGGCGCCTTCTAGCGCCTCATGGCGTGGGTCGTACCACCTCAGCCGCAAATGCATCCGATTTTTTGTGGGAGCGGCTCCCGGCCTTCGTAGCCTGTACTTCGGCGGAGTAGGCTCCATCCAGGATAATCGCGGCAGGATGCCGCTCCCACAGAAAATGCCTGACTTGCTTGAAAGCACTGCACGCTGCCTGCGGAAGCGCTTCGTCAGCGAGTAGGATCAGATTTTGTGGGAGCGGCTTCCAGCCGCGATCCGATCGCGGTCCCGCCCCGGCGGGACTCCCACAGAAAATGCCTGACTTGCTTGAAAGCGCCTCATGGCGCGGGGTGCGCCATTTCATTCGCAAGCAAGTTCTGTTCTTGTGGGAGTGGCTTCCAGCCACGATCATCGCGGTCCCGCCATGGCGGGACTCCCACAGAAGGAAAACCCGACTTACTTTAAAGATGAAATCGGAGGTTTTCAGAACAATGCGAATTCTTGAAAAACAGACTCTCTGGGCGTTCCTGGCTGTTATCCTGGTGCTCACCTCCGGCTGCAGCTCTCCGCTGCGCACCGAGCCGGCGGCGAATGAGCCCTCGGTGCCGGGGA
>JBFYWX010000259.1:0-19751 GCA_041310825.1 Desulfobacteraceae bacterium
CCGAAGGTCAAGACGAAGTAAAGCCCGGTGATGGTGATCCAGGTCTCGAAGGTCAGGTAGGTGGCCGCCATGAGCTCCATGCCCCGGAAGGTCAGCTCCGGGATCGAGATCACCGACACGATGGCCGAGTCCTTGATGGTCGAAATGAACTGCCCCCCCAGCGGAGGCAGGATGCGCTGCACCGCCTGGGGCAGAATGATGTGGCGCATGCGCTGCCAGCCGGTAAAGCCTAACGCCGCGGCGGCCTCGCGCTGGCCCTGCTCGATCGACCGAATCCCCGCCCGCACGATTTCCGTAATGTAAGCCCCTTCGAAAATGGAGAGCGTCAGCACCGCCGAGAAGAACGCGGCCGCCTGCCCGGGCGGTGCCGCCAGCAGCGCGAAGAGGGTTCGGACGGCGTCCGGCTGCTCCCGCAGGCGCAGCTCCAGCCCAGCGGCGGGCAGGAGCTGGTCGCCGATGAAGAAATAGAAGATGAAAACGAGGACGAGCGGTGGGGTGTTGCGCATGAGCTCGACATACGCGGCGGCCGTCATGCGCCGGAACCGGCTGCGGCTCCCCCGCATCAGCCCCATGACGACCCCGATCAACGTGGCGAAGACCGTGGCCCATACGCTCAGGCGCAGCGTCATCATGAACCCGGCCATGAGCACGTTGGCAACCCACCGGCCCTCTTCGGCGTCGTAGCGGAACAGGTACTGGGGCATCGCCCCCCAGTCCCACTGGTAGTTCAACCCCAGCCGGATGCGGTAGAAGAAATAGACGGCCGCGGCGGCCACACCGGCCGCGATCAGGGCATCCAGCCATCCGAATCTGGTTCTGCGGGTGATCACTTAAGGAGGCTTTTCCATTCCTGGGTGTCGAACCAGTAGTGCTTGCGCTCGGAGAGCCACCCCTCCGCCTCCACGACCCGGATCCAGCTGTCGAAGACATTCAGCGTGTCGACATCGCCTTTGCGCAGCGCAAAGCCGATGGGCTCGCGGGTGATGGTTCCGGCCACGGGCAGAAAAAACTTGTCCGGCTGGCTCAAGGCCTGCTCCGTCGGCAGGGGGATCCCGGCCAGCATCGCATGGACTTTCCCGTTGGCGAGCTCCTGAATCACCTGGGACTCATCGTCGAAAAAGCGTTTCTGCGCCTTGGACAGGAATTTCTCGACGGCCATGGCCGCCGTGGATCCCAACCGGGCGGTCACCACCACCTCCGGCCGGTTGAAGTCCTCCAGACGGCTGAAGCCGGCGGCCGTCTGCCGGTGGGCCACGATCCCGACCCCGGAGTGGTCATAGGGGATGCTGAAGTTCACCTTGAGGTTGCGCTGCGGCAGGATGCCCATTCCGCCGATGATCACGTCGAACTTGCCGGTCAGCAGGGACGGGATGATGCCCGCCCACTTGGTGGGGACGAACTCGACCCGCACGCCCATGTCCTTGGCGAGGCGGGTCGCGACATCGATCTCGAAGCCGATCAACTTGCCGGTTTTGTCCGTCATAGCCCAGGGCACGAAGGTGGACATGCCCACGCGCAGCACCCCGCGCTTGATCACCTGTTCGATGGTGCTCTCCTCGGTCAGCTTGCGCTGGGTCTCGCCGCTCTCGCCGACGCCCGGCAGGCCGAAGGCGACGGCGAGAGCGATGATGGCGGCGCCGGTTGTCATAAACAGTCTCTTCATGGCTCCTCCTTAAATGCGGTTTAGTCTCTCTGCGTCCGTGTGAACGCCGGTCAGATTCTAATCCTTCTTTCAAAGGCGGCAACCGCCGCCGAGAGGGCGAAGGTGATGACGAGGTAAACGGCGGCCACAGTGAACCAGACTTCGAAGACCAGAAACGTCTCGGCGACAATGGCCTGGCCCTGCATGGTCAGGTCGTAGATGGCGATCGTGCTGACCAGGGCCGAGTCCTTGACCAGGGAGACCGCCTGGCTGGTCAGGGGCGGCAGGATGTGCCGCAGCGCCTGGGGCAAAATCACCAGGCGGTAGGTGCGCCAGGTGCCGAGCCCCAGGCTGTAGGCCGCCTCCCACTGGCTGCGGTGGATGGCGAGAATGCCGGCGCGGAAGATCTCCGAGGCGTAGGCCCCCTCGAAGAGGCTCAGGGCGAGGACGGCCGAGGTGAAGGCGCTGATATCGAGTACCGGGGAGAGCACGAAATAGATGAAGAAAAGCTGGACCAGAAGCGGCGTGTTGCGGACCAGTTCCAGATACACACGGGCCGTCATCCGGCCGAGCGGGGCCCCGGACAGGCGCAGAAGGGCGGTGGTGAGACCCAGGCCGAAGGCCAGCGCGAGGCTGATGATCGTGATCTGGAGAGTGACCCCCAGACCGCGCAACAGAGGGCCGGGTGAGATCCCGGCCTCGGTGATCGAAAGAAGATAGCGCCACACCCGGAACCACTGCCAGTGGTAACCGAGCGCCTCGGTCGAATGCACCAGGAACCAGATGATCCCGGCCGCAACGGCGGCGAACTTGAGACCGTCGCCGATCAACGGCCGCCACCGGCGTGCGGGCGGTGGCGGTGGCTTCATGCGTGCGGTGTCCATGCCGGAATCGTCAACCTCCCGGCCGCCGCCGGCGCTTCAGTTCCTCAGGCTGTGGATGGGGGCGGGGATCAGGCCGCCGCGGCGGATGAAGCGGTTCTCACCGGCCCCGTTGTTGACGGGGATGATGGTGGAGTGTCCCATCAGGCCGCCGAAAAAAGCCTTGTCCCCGGCGCGTTTGCCCGGCACCGGGATCAAACGGGCGGCCGTGGTTTTATTGTTGACGACCCCGATCGCCATTTCGTCGGCGATGACGGCCGCAATCGTCTCCGCGGTGGTGTCGCCCGGGATGGCCACCATGTCGAGACCGACGGAGCAGACACTGGTAATGGCCTCGAGTTTCTCCAGGCAGAGAAGGCCGTTGCCGGCCGCCTCGGAGATGTTGAGGTCTTCGCTCACCGGGAGGAAGGCCCCGCTCAGCCCCCCCACCCGCGAGCTGGCGAAGGCCCCGCCCTTTTTGACGGCGTCGTTCAGCAGGGCCAGCGCGGCGGTGGTGCCCGGCACGCCGATCGCCCGCAGCCCGAGGCTCTGGAAAATCTCCCCGACGCTGTCGCCCACATTGGGGGTCGGGGCGAGGGAGAGGTCCACCACCCCGAAGCGGATGCCGAGGCTTTGCGCCACCTCGCGGCCGATCAGCTCGCCGACGCGCGTGACGCGATAGGCGGTCTTCTTGATCAGCTCCGAGAGGTCGCCCAGGTCCATGGCGGGGTCGGACTGCAGGGCGCGGTCAATGGCTTTTTTGACGACCCCGGGTCCGCTGACCCCGACGTTGATGACCGCATCCGCCTCCCCGATCCCGAGATAGGCGCCGGCCATGAACGGGATGTCCTCCGGGATGTTGGCGAAGATGCAAAGCTTCGTGCACGCCACGCCGTCGCGCTCGGCGGTCAGCTCCGCCGCGCGTTTCACGGTGCGGCCCATGCGCAGCACCGCGTCCATGTTGATGCCGGCGCGGGTTGAGGCCACGTTGACCGAGGCGCAGACCCGATCGGTGACGGTGAGGGCCTCGGGGATGGCCTCGATCAGCGACCGGTCCCCGCGCGCCAGCCCCTTTTCCACCAGGGCGGAAAACCCGCCGATGAAATCCACGTGGACCTCGCGCGCGACCGTGTCCAGAGTGCGGGCCAGCTCTACCAGCTCCTCCGGGGCGAGGGCGGCCCCGACCACGGCCAGGGGGCTGACGGCGATGCGCTTGTTGACCACCGGGATCCCGTATTTCTGGCCGATGCGGTCGCAGACCGGCACCAGGTTGCCGGCCAGGCCGAGGACCCGCTCGGCAATCCGCCGGCGCACCTGGGGAAGCTCACCTCCGGCGCAATCGAGCAGGTTGACCCCCAGCGTGACCGTGCGCACGTCGAGGTGTTCGTTCTTGAGCATTTCCAGGGTGGAGAGGATTTCGCGTTGGGTCAGCATGGGCGGCGTCTCTTTTTGTCAGATGCGGTGCAGGGCCTCGAAAATGTTGCGGTGCTGGATGATCAGGTCGAGCTGGAGCCCCTGGGCCCGGGCGTGCAGGTCCGCCGCCAGCGCCTGGGCGTCGACGGTGTGCGGGATGTCCACCTCGTAGATCATGATGTTGTCGCCGGGCTCATCACCGCCCTTGAACACCGCCTGGAGGTGGGTGATGTTGACCCCGTGCCGGGCGATGACCTCGGAGATGTCGGCCACGAGCCCCTTGCGGTCCGGTCCCCGGGTGGTGATCACAAACGGCTCGCAGGCGGCGGTGCCAAGCGCCTCCCCGTGCTCGCAGGGCTTGGTGAGCACCGTCAGCGCCAGGGGCGAGAGCCGCGACTCCAGCGCGCGGTGCAGCTCCGCGGCGCTCGTTCCGCTCGGCATGGAGACGATGAAGATCCCGGCGAACTCCGTCTGCAGCATCGTCTGGCTCACATTTTCGATGTTGCAGTTCTGCTCGCACAGGACCCGCGACACGGCGGCGACGATTCCCGGCCGGTCCCGGCCCAGGATCGACAGGATGGCCTTGCTCATGGGGTATCCCTCCGGCCCGGGCGCACGAGATCATGACCGGGCATGGGCGGTGATGAAAGGCCATTTGTATCAAACCCCCCCGGGCTGTCAACCGGCGCACGGTCTCGATCGAAAGCGCAGGGTCCACCGGGGTCGGTATTTATGAGAACAGATGCGGGATGCAGGATACGGGATGAGCGGAATAGACCGACTCCGACTCCCATTTTCAATGCCGGATTCCGAGTCGGAGTTCCGAGTTGGTGGTATTCCGTCTTTTATTTTTTTTCGCGTTCGCGTTCGCGTACGCGTAACCGTACCCGTACACGATTCCATTCAACTACGAGTGAACTACCGTGTACGAGAACGTCTACCGCTGCGCTGTGAACGTGTACGTTTTTTACTCGTTACTGCGTTTTCTCCGACTCCGACTCACCCCTCCGACTTTATCTTTTCACTCGTTACTCGTTGCTCGTTACTCGTTACTCTTTTCTCTCTCACTCCGACTTCGCTACCGACCCCGGCAGAATCTCCACCCCCGCAACCGTGAACCCGGAACCTATCATCCCCCATCCTGGCCGCTTGTCCCATGCCCACCGCCTGTGCTACAATTACCACAGGCGCTCCCCTCTCGCCGGTTACGTCCGGCGACCGGGGACCGCCCGCTGCGGTTCGTCGTGAGTGGCTGAATGGACTCTCCCCCTGCGTTTCGACCCCTGGAGCCGTGCTGAATGCAGATCGTCACGACGCACAAAAACGCCGATTTCGACGCCTTCGCCTCCGTCATCGCCGCCGCCCTGCTCTTTCCGGGGGCCCTGGCCGTCCTGCCCAAGACCCTCAACCCCAACGTCAGGGCCTTTCTCTCCATCCACAAGGACCTCTTTCTGACCTACACCCCGGCCGATGTCGATCTGAAAGCCGTGAGACGGCTGATCGTCGTCGACGCCAACAGCTGGAGCCGGCTCGACCGGATGGAGCCGCTCAAGGGCCGCCCGGGGGTGGAAGTGCTGGTCTGGGATCACCACGTGGAGAAGGGCACGATCCAGGCCACGGGCGGGCGGCGGGAAGCGGTCGGGGCCACCACCACGCTGATGGTGCGCGAGCTCAGGCGCACGCGCCAACCGCTCACTCCCATGCAGGCGACCCTGCTGCTCGCCGGCATCTACGAGGACACCGGCAACCTCACCTTTCCGGCCACCACGGCGCAGGACGCGCGGGCGGCCGCCTGGCTGCTCGACCGCCGCGCGGACCTCAACATCCTGAGCACGTTTTTGAAGCCGGCTTACAGCGAAAAGCACAAGGCGATACTCTTCGGGATGCTCGCGCACGCCAAGCGCAGCAAGGTGAAGGGGCACCGCATCAGCATCAACAAGATAGCGATCGACGGGCACATCGACAGCCTCGCGGTGGTCGTGCGGATGTACATGGAAATCGTGAACGTCGATGCCGCCTTCGGCATCTTTTCCGATCCCGCGAAGGAGCGCTGCATGGTGATCGGCCGCAGCCAGTCGGAGGGGCTGGACGTGGGGTCCATCATGCGCAGCATGGGCGGGGGCGGCCATCCCCGGGCGGGGGCGGCCCAGATCAAGGCCGCCGACCCGGACGCGGTGGAGAGCTGGATCCTGGAGCTGATCCAGGGCAACCAGCAGGCCTCGGTGCAGGTGAGCGACCTCATGTCGTTTCCGGTCTGCGCGGTCACCTCCACCACTCGTATGGAGGCGGTGGCCATGCTCCTGCGCCAGAAAGGGATCACGGGGATCCCCGTCATCGACGCGGGGCGGATCACCGGGATGATCTCGCGCCGCGATTTCACGCGTGTGCGCAAGGAATCCCAGCTCTCATCCCCGGTCAAGGCCTTCATGGCGACCAAGGTGCTCACCATCGCGCCGGGTCAGAGCCCGATACAGGCCGCCGAGATCATGGTCAAGCACGACATCGGGCGCCTGCCGGTGGTGGACAACGGCCGGGTGATCGGCATCGTCACGCGCTCGGACGTGATGCGCTACTTCTACGACCTGCTCCCGGATTGAGCGATTCAACTGAAATTGGACACGAGACCGACGATGGGCGCTGACATGGTCCGGATCACGATCGGCGAGCGCGAAGTCGCTGCCGCAAAGGGGACCACCCTCATGGAGGCCCTGGTGGCGGCCGGTATCATGCTGCGCTCGGACTGCGGGGGGCGCGGGCGGTGCGGCAAGTGCCTGGTGCGGGTCGTCGGTGCCGACCGCAGCGGGGCAAGCCCCCCGGATGCAGGCGAACTGGGATGGCTGGGCGAAGCGGGCGTTGCGGCCGGCCGGCGCCTTGCCTGCCGCACCCGGGTTCTGGGGCCCATCGGGCTGGAGATACCGGAGGGGAGCCGGCTCACGCTCGAGGTGGTGCAAAAAGGAGTGCCCCTGCTGCTCGCGCGTCTGGAGACAAAGGCGCCGGGCCCGCGCCCGGTATCCGCCTTCCGTTACGGGCTGGCCGTGGACCTGGGCACCACCACCCTGGCGGTCTACCTCTGCGATCTGGCGACCCGCACCGTGGCGGGGTCGACCTCGGTCCGGAACCCCCAGGCCATTTTCGGCGACGATGTGATCAGCCGGATCGTTGCGGTGCAGACGGCGGCGGATCTCACCCGGCTCCAGGCGCTGGCGGTGCGCGCGATCGACTGGGCGGCGGCGGCCCTGTGCCGCCGCCTGGCGGTCGACCCGCTCAGCATCGGCTCGGTGGTCGCGGTCGGAAACAGCACCATGATCCACCTGCTGCTTGGCGAGGATCCTTCCTCCATCGGGGTGTTTCCCTACTCCCCTCGGTTCACGGAGGAGCAGACCCGGACCGGTGAAAACCTGGGGCTCACGTTCAACCCGGGTGCCACGTTGCGCACGCTGCCCCTCATCAGCGGCTACCTGGGGGCGGATCTGGTCGGTGCGGCGCTTGCGGCCGACATCGCCCGCCTGCCGCCGGGGACGCTTCTGGTCGATGTGGGCACCAACGGGGAGATCCTACTCACGACCCAGCATGGGTGTGTGGCCACCTCCTGCGCTACCGGGCCGGCGCTCGAAGGGGCCGCAATCCGGCACGGGATGCAGGCGACCTCCGGGGCCGTCGACGCCGTGCGCTTCGATGCGAAAAGACGATGCCTCGACTATCGCCTGATCCAGCGGGATGCCGCCCACCCCCAGCCCGCGGCCGGGATCTGCGGGTCGGGGGTGATCAGTACGGTGGCCGAACTGCTGCGGGCCGGTGTCATCACCCGCAGCGGCCGCTTCGCCGCGGGTTTTGAATCCCCCTGTCTCCGGCCGGCCTTAAACGGCACGCCGGCCTTTGAAGTCGTCCCCGGGCCGGCCACCTCCCGTGGGGCGCCGATTGTCCTGACCCAGGCCGATGTGCGCGCAGTGCAGCTGGCCAAGGGGGCTTTGCGCACCGGGATCGAGCTGTTGTGCCGGGAGACCGGTATGGAGCGTCCCGCCAGGATTCTGCTGGCCGGGGCGTTCGGCAGCTATATCAACCGGGCCGATGCGCTGCGAATCGGGATGTTTCCGGAGATGCCCGAGGCGGCGATCGAGGTGGTGGGGAACGCGGCCGGGGCAGGGGCGGTGCTCGCTCTGTGCGATGGTGGCGCTTTCGAAGCGGCCAACGAAATCGGCAGACGCACCCGGGTCTTCGACCTGGCCGCCCACCCGGATTTTCAAGAGACCTTCATCGCTCAGCTTTCGTTCTGATATGGCGCGGGCCGGACAGCCGCAAGGCGTGTGGCGCCGGCCCGGCGGCATGGGGTCCCGGGCCGGGGTCAGAAGAGGAAGAGCCGGCGGGCGAGGGCCGCCGCCAGCAGAAGGGCGGCCACGGCCAGCGCGACGGCAAGCTGGCCGGTCGTAAAGCGCCGCATGATAAAGTGGCCTCAGGCCGCGTCCAGGCCGAACTCGGTGTGGAGCACTTGGACGGCGAGCTCGGCGTACTTCTGCTCGATCAGGCAGGAGATGCGGATCTCGGAGGTGCTGATCATCTGGATGTTGATGCCCTCCCGGGCCAGGCAGGCGAACATCCGCGCCGCCACCCCCGGGTGGCTGCGCATGCCCACCCCGGTGACCGACACCTTGGCGATCGAGTCGTCGCCGAAGACATCCTCGGCCCCGATCTCCGCACCCACCTTCCGTCCGATCTCAAGGGCGGTCTGGTAGTCGGCCTTCGGGACCGTGAAGGTCAAGTCGGTCTTGCCCGTGGCGCGGGTGTTCTGGATGATCATGTCGACGCAGATTCCGGCCCCGGCGACGGGCGTGAAAATGCGGGCGGCGATCCCGGGGGTGTCCGGGACTTTGCGCAGGGTGATGCGGGCGTCGTTCTTGTTCATGGTCACCGCCGACACCACCACCCGCTCCATGCCGTTGTCCTCTTGAACGACCATGGTTCCCTCCTCATCCGAAAAAGACGACCGCACGTGCACCGGCACGTTGTATTTCATGGCGAACTCGACCGAGCGGATCTGCAGCACCTTGGCCCCGATGCTTGCCATCTCCAGCATCTCCTCGAAGCAGATCCGGTCGATCTTGCGCGCCGTGGGCACCAGGTTGGGGTCGGCCGTGAAGACGCCGGTGACATCGGTGTAGATTTCGCAGGCGTCGGCCTTGAGCGCGGCGGCGATGGCCACGGCCGAAGTGTCGGAGCCGCCGCGGCCCAGGGTGGTGATGTTCCCCTGGTCGTCGCAGCCCTGGAAACCGGCCACGACGGCGACGGTGCGCTCCCGGAGCAGGTGCCGGACCCGGTCGACGCGGATGTCCTGGATCCGGGCATTCCCGAAACAGTGGTCGGTGCGCACCTCCACCTGGAAGCCCATGAGCGATTGGGCCGGGACATTCATGGACTTGAGCATCATGGCGAGGAGCGTCGCGGTGGTCTGCTCGCCGGTGGCGAGCAGGGCATCCAACTCGCGCTTGTCTGGGGCCTCGTTGACCTTCCGGGCCAGCCCGATCAGACCGTCGGTCACCCCGGCCATGGCCGAGACGATGACGACGAGGTCATCGCCGCGGTGGTAGGTTCCGGCCACCCGGTGGGCGACATTGCGAATCCGGTCGATGTCGGCGACCGATGTCCCTCCGAATTTTTGAACGATCAACCCCATGGTGCGCCTCCGCGGCTCGGCGTGTTGGCGTGAAGGAAACGGCGGCGATCGCCGGCGCCCGATTCAAGCCCCGCCCGCTTCTGAGATCATGGCCTTTAGCAGACTCAGCGCCGGTTGTCCATACGCATCCACGCGCAGTGTGCGCCCCTCCTCATCCTCCCCGAGATCGAAGCGGATCTCCAGCCGGTCGGGCACCGCGGAGCGGGGCAGTTTATCGGCCCACTCGACGGCGACCACCCCATGACCGCCCAGGATGTCGTTGAGACCCAGCTCCTCGAGGTCCACCTCCGCTTCTTCCAGCCGGTAGAGGTCGATGTGGAAGAGCCGTAGGCGGGTCGGATACTCGTTGACGAGGGTGAACGTGGGGCTCGTGACGGCCCACGCCGGCGGCAGGCCGAGGCCGCGGGCGAGCCCCTGCACGAACACCGTCTTGCCGCTGCCGAGCTCCCCGGTGAGGGCCAGGACAACGGGCGCGTGCAAGAGCCGCCCGCAGCGCTCGCCGAGTTCACGGGTGTGAGCGGTGGAGGCGGAGGTGAGGGTGACGTGGTCCAGGCAAAGGTCGGGGGCGTGTGGCACTTACGCCTCTTTTTGCAGCCGGCCGATCTCACCGGGCAGCCCGCGCATGAGATCTCCGGCCAAAAACCCAAAGGGGCCCATGGCGCCTGCCAGCGTGTCGGCCGCGGCCCCGTGGAGATAAACCGCCGTGCGGGCGGCACGGCCGGGGTCGACGCCCTGGGTGATGAGACCGGCGATGGCGCCGGTCAACACATCCCCCATGCCCCCGGCCGCCAGGCCGGCGTTGCCGGTGGGGTTCACGAAGATGGTCCCATCCGGATGGGCGATGAGTGTGCGTGCGCCCTTGAGCACGACGTGGATCCCCAGGGAGGTCGCCAGCCCGCGGGCGCAGCCGATGCGGTCGGACTGGACCTCGGCGGCTGTGGTGCTTAGAAGCCGCGCCATCTCCCCCGGGTGGGGGGTGATCACAACTTCGGACGGCCGGCCCTTCAGGCAATCGAGGCGTCCCGCGAGGTGGTTCAGCCCGTCCGCATCGATCACCAGCGGGTAGGGGCTGCGGCGAACAAGGGCACATACCAGCTCGCCGGTTTCGGCCGCACGACCCAGCCCCGGGCCGATGGCGAGGCAGTTCGTTTCCAAGGCGAGGGCCAGCAGGGGGTCAAGTGCTCCCGGGCCGAGGACCCCGGGTGCGGCTTCCGGAAGCGGTGCGGTCATGGCTTCGAGGGTGAGGGTTTCGAGCACCGGGTGGAGGCTTTCGGCGGCTGCGAGCGTCACCCTCCCGGCGCCAACCCTGAGTGCCGAAATGGCCGCCAGTGCGGCCGCTCCGGTTTTTCCCGGCGAGCCGGCCACCACCATCAGGTGCCCGGTG
The DNA here is from genome assembly GCA_041310825.1 of Desulfobacteraceae bacterium. Taxonomy (GTDB): domain Bacteria; phylum Desulfobacterota; class Desulfobacteria; order Desulfobacterales; family SpSt-501; genus SpSt-501. The sequence goes on from JBFYWX010000259.1 coordinate 10,968, forward strand.
CGCCCCTTGTGGGTGTCCGCGGGGCGCCGGGGCAGGCCGGCGGCGGCCATGGGTGTCGTCAGCAGGTGGTGGCGGGGCGGGACCTGCTCGAGAAGGTGCGGCGGGATGCCGATGTCGACCACCTCTAAGCGCCCGGTTGCCTCGACCCCCGGGAAAAGCGCTTGGCCGACCTTGGCAAAACCAAAGCTGACGGTCACGCTCGCCCGCATACCGGCGCCGAGGATCTGCCCGCTGTCTGCGCTCAGACCCGATGAGATGTCGACGGCGAGGACCGGACGCCGGCAGCCGTTGATGCGCTCGATGACGGCCCGGAACAGCCCCCGCACCTCGGCGTTCAAGCCGGTGCCGAGCAGGGCGTCCACCCAGACCGGGATCCGCTCGAGTTCCGGCGCCAAGGTCCTCAGCGCCCCCTCGTCGAGGATCTCCGTCACCGGGACGGCCAGCGGCTTCAACAGCGCCAGGTTGGCGGCGGCGTCGCCCCGGAGCCCGTCGGCCGTTCCGAGCAGGAAAACCCGCACGGGGTATCCCTGCTGCGAAAGGCAGCGTGCCACGACAAACCCGTCGCCGCCGTTGTTCCCGCGGCCGGCCGCAACGCCCACCCCTCCGCGGGCCTCCGCGGCGAAGTGCTTCAACAAGACGCGGGCGGCCTCGCGGCCGGCATTTTCCATGAGCACCCGGCCCGGCAGGCCGAAGGACTCGATCGTCAGCCGATCTAAGGTTTGCATCTCGGCGGAAGTTACCAGGACCATCACGAATCTCCCATGCCCGGCTTGATGAACGCCACCCCGACGCGGGGGCGATTTCTTTCAGTCGCGGGGGCGTTGCGGATTTCGGCGCCGCGGTTCGGAAGGCGGCTTTTGCCGTTTGGCCGGCCGCGCGCCGCCCACCTCCGATGTCAAGCCCCTTTCGATCTTTTTGACCAGCTGCCGGCTTTTGGCCTGCATGCGGCGGGCGTTTATAGGATCACGCTCGTGGTCGTAGCCGCAGAGATGGAGCACGCCATGCACGATCAACTGAATGAGCCGGGTCTCCAGCGCGAGGCCCGCCCGCAGCGCCTCGCGGCCGGCGGTGTCCACCGAGACCACCACGTCCCCCAGCAGATGGGGGGTGATCGCAGCGAAGCGGCCCGCGCGCATCGGAAAGGCGATCACGTTGGTGGGGCCGGTCCGTCCCAAAAACGCGCGGTTCAGGGCCGCGATCCGGCGGTCGCCGACGAGCACGATGGAGAGCTCGCCCTCAGGACACCCTAAGGCGTTTAACAGGGTCCGGGCCGCTTGGCGGAGCGTCGGCAGGGGGATCGGGTGGCGCCTTTGACGGTTGGCGATGTGAATGTTCATTTCGGGGTCCGCTCTGGGTCGTTGCCCCGTCCGGGGCGCGATGCTCGATGTACTCGATGCGGTTGTGGTGGATGCCGTTCAGGATCGTATTGAAGCTCGTGGAGACGTTGTGGAGGTCCTTGAGGGTGATGACGCACTCGTCGAGTTGGCCGTCCTGCAGGGCGCGGTTGATGAGCTCCTGGACATGGCCTTTGATCCGGCCCGGGGTGGGGTTCTCCAGCGTCCGGGAGGCGGCCTCCACGATATCGGCCAGCATGACCAGGGCCGCCTCGCGGGTGCGGGGTTTGGGCCCGGGATAACGGAAATCCTCCTCCTTCACCTGGGACTCTCCCTTGGTTTGGCGGGCCTTTTCGTAGAAATAGCGGATCAGACTCGTCCCGTGGTGCTGGCGGATGCCGTCCACGATCACCGGGCTCAGCTTGTGCTCGCGGGCGATTTCGACGCCGTCCTTGATGTGGGCGATCAGGATCAGGCTCGACATCGAGGGGGCGAGTCGGTCGTGCCGGTTTCTGCCGTTGCGCTGGTTCTCGATGAAGTAGAGCGGCTTTCGGATTTTGCCGATGTCGTGATAATAGCCCGTCACCTTGGCGAGGAGCGGGTTGGCGTCGATCTCGGCCGCGGCGGCCTCGGCCATCGACCCTACGATGACCGAGTGGTGGTAGGTGCCCGGGGCGTCGATCATGAGCTGGCGCAGAATCGGGCGGTCCAGGTTGGCCAACTCCAGCAGGGTGATATCCGTGGTGTAATCGAAACAATACTCCACGAGCGGGACGATCCCGGCCGCCAGTACGCCTGCGCCGAGCCCCCCGAGGAAGGCGAAGGCCAGGCCCCACACGAGTCCCGTTCCGGAAACCTCCCCCGCCAGCAAACCGATCCCCGCGGCGAGGCCGATGCTCAAAAGCCCGGTCTTGGCGCCGGCGGCGACGAACACCTTGCGCTCCCGGCAGTTGCGGATCCAGTAGGCCCCCATGCTGCCGGCGACCAGGTAGTAGATGCACATCGCAAGACTCTGGCTGTCGACGAGGGCCGCCCCGAAGGCCATCACGATGGCGAAGGGGACCGCCACGAAGACCCCCAGGAAGATGCAGACGATCATCGGGGCTGCCGCCAGGGGCACGACCAGGGCGATCGCCCAGGCCGGGATGGCGTGGTGCGCGCTGCGGGCCGTCACCTCCAGAAGGCTTCCCAACGACTGGGCCATGAGCAGGAAAAACAAGAAGAGCGCGGCCATGAGCAGGATGTCTCGGGAGGGAGTGCGGGAGTCGTTCAGGGCCCGCCCGAGGAACAGGGTGTAGAAAACGGCGATGACCGCGAGCATCACCACGGCCGTCCCGAGCAGTGCGAAAAAGAACTGCCGCGGTTTCGCCTCGCTCTCCAGCGCCTTGAGCTTGAGCACGTGGAGGTCCGTGACCCGCTCACCCTCCCGGAGCAGCATCTCCCCGGCCTTGATCTTATAGAGCACCGGCTTGACCTCGGACTGGGCCCGGTTCTTGCGCTCCTCGGTTTCGTTGCGGTTCAGCGTGACGTTGGGTTGGATGAGCCGCTGGGTGAGGTCCACCACCAGGTTGCCGGAGGCATAGTCCAGGTCCCGCAGCCAGGGCTGGGCGACGGTGCGTACCATGCTGCGGGCCTGGTCCAGGCTGAAAAACTGCCGGGGGTCCTGAGCGGTGCGTTCCTCTTTGGTGCGGACCTGCCGCAGCACGATGCCCTTTTCGAGGTCCTTGAGGGTAGCGTCCTTGCTCGTGACGATGCCCGTCTCGAGAAGTTTCATCAAAATCTCCGCGACGGCATCCGCCATGCGTTTGCTGAACCCCTCGGCCTCGAGTGCGGTGAAGGGCCCCTTGCCGAGGCGCACCCCGAGTTTGTCCTCGAACATCTTGCGCAGCTCCTCGGAGGTGCGGGTCGGGGCCGGCCGCCGATGATCGGCCGGCGCGCCGTGATCCGTCTCCGCCGAGGAGTCCTGGCTGTCCGCGGCCGCCTGCCGCAGGGCGCGCATGTCGGCAAATGCCTGATTCACCTGCTGGGCCAGGCCCGGGGCGAGTTCCCCGTCGACGTCGTAGACCGTGAGCACCTCCTGGAGGGCCTGCTGGCGCTTGATATCGGTCGCGGTCTGGTCCTCCACCAGGAAGTCCCGGGGCGCTTTGATGTCCTTCTCGGAAATGTCCCCGGCCGTGTAGGCGATTCTTGAGACCAGCAGGTCGGGGTGCAGGATGAGGGCGAAGAGGGCCGTCACGGCGATCAGGACGGCCAGCCGCACACCTGCGGCGGGGCCGGCGGGCAGTCTTCTGTCCGGTTTGGATTTGAGGGAGGTCATGTCATGAATCTCCGCGCGGGCCCCGCTTGCGGGCGTCCAGCTCCTCGTAGGCCCGGATGATCTCCTGTACCAGTTTGTGCCGCACCACGTCCTGCTTCGAGAAATAGACGAACCGGATGCCGTCGATGCCCTGCAGGATGTTCTTGGTTTCGATCAGTCCGGACATACGCTCCGGGGGGAGGTCGATCTGGGTGATGTCCCCGGTGATCACCGCCTTGGAGTTGAACCCGATCCGCGTCAGGAACATCTTCATCTGCTCGGCGGTGGTGTTCTGGGCCTCGTCCAGGATGATGAACGAGTCGTTGAGGGTCCGGCCGCGCATGAAGGCGATGGGGGCGACCTCGATCACGCCCTTCTCCATCAGCGCGGAGACCTTCTCGAAGCGCATCATGTCGTGCAGGGCATCGTAGAGGGGGCGCAGGTAGGGGTCCACCTTGTCGGCCAAATCGCCGGGCAGGAAACCCAGGGTTTCGCCGGCTTCCACCGCCGGCCGCGTCAGAATGATCCGGCTCACCTGGCCCTTGGTGAAGGCCGCCACGGCCATGGCCATGGCGAGGTAGGTCTTTCCGGTGCCGGCCGGCCCGATGCCGAACACGATGTCGTGAGCCCGGATCGCCTCGATGTACTCTTTCTGCGCCGGGCTCTTGGGGGTGACGAGGCTTTTCTTGGCCGTGACATAGACCGTGTCCAGGAAGATGTCCCGCAGCTGGGTGCGGTGGTCGCGGCTGAGCATGCGGGCGGCGTAGTCGATGTCGTTACGGTGGACCGGGTAGCCTTCCTTGACGAGACTGTAAAGCTGGGTCAACAGGTTCTGGGCGAGCTCGGCCGCATAGCGCTCGCCCTCGATGAAGACGGAGGTGCCGCGGGCGTTCACGCGGACATCGAGCAGTTCGGAGAGCCTGCTCAGATGGATGTTCTGCTCGCCGAACAGGTGGCGGGCGGTGTCGTTGTCCGCAAACGGGATGGTGATGGTGTGGCGCTCGCTCATAGCCTTAACTCGGTATTATTATCATATCCATGGCGGCTAATGCAAACCGCCGCCGACTTTTGGCTTGACTTCGCCCGGCGGGCGTTGTTAGTTCAGCCGAATCCGTCCGGCGTGGTGGTCACGGCGGCGCACAGGGATCGCGCATGAATGCATTCGACATTCTCATCGTGGTGGTCGTGAGCTACGGGTTGATCCGGGGGCTCTTCCGCGGGTTGGTCAAGGAGGTGGCCTCCGTCCTCGGGGTGATCGGCGGCTTCTTCGCCGCCTATCTATATTATGAAACCCTCGCCGGCTGGCTCAGCGGCCTGATCTCGAACGGGGGCTACCGCAACATTCTCGCCTTCATGATCCTTTTCTGCGCGGTTCTGATCGTGGTCAACGTGGTCGCCATCGTGCTCAAGTACCTCCTGAACCTGATTTTTCTGGGCTGGCTCGACCGCCTGGGGGGGGTGGGGTTCGGTCTGGTGAAAGGGGTGCTGATCGTCTCGGTCATCTTCATGGCGCTGACGGCCTTCCTGCCCAAGGGGGCGTCCATCATCAAGGATTCCGTGGGTGCCCCCTATGTGGCCTGGGTCTCCGAGCAGCTTTCGGTGGTGGTGTCGAGCGACGTCAAGCGCGAGTTCGCCATGAAGTTGGGGGAGTTGAAAAAAGCGTGGCAGCCTCGGAAGTAGACGCGGCCGGCATGGCGCTGAGCCGGTTGATCGGCATCATCGTCCGTTTGCGGGGACCGGACGGGTGCCCCTGGGACCGGGAGCAGAGCCCGCGTTCGATGGTCCGGTTCATGATAGAGGAGGCTTACGAGTTGGCTGAGGCACTCGAGGCGGGTGATGCGGAAAACGCCTGCGAGGAACTGGGGGACGTCTTGTTCCATGTGCTCTTCCTGGTGCGGATGCACGAGGAGCAGGCGGCCTTCAACCTGACGGATGTTTGCCGCGGGATATCGGAGAAAATGATCCGGCGCCATCCGCACGTTTTTGGCGCCACCCAGGTCGCCGACAGCGGAGAGGTCGTGCGCAACTGGAAGCGGATCAAGCAGTCCGAGAAGAGCCACGCCGGCCGCCAATCGGTGCTGGACGGGGTGCCGCGCGGCGCCCCTGCGTTGGTGCGGGCCTTGGCCGTTTCCGAAAAGGCTGCGCGTGCCCGTTTCGATTGGGAAAGCGCGGAGGGCGTGGTGGCGAAGCTCGAGGAGGAGCTGGGCGAGCTGCGGGCCGCTCTGCGCCAGGGCCGGGCACCGCAGGTGGGCGAGGAGATCGGCGATGCGCTCTTTACGCTCGTCAACCTCGCGCGGCTGGCCGGGCACCACCCCGAGACGGCCCTGGCCGGCGCGGTCCGCAAGTTCGAGCGGCGCTTCCGCGGCCTGGAGCAGGAGGTCGCCGCCCGCGGGCAGGAGCTCTCCGCCGTGCCTCAGGCCGAAAAGGACCGTATCTGGGATAGCATCAAATCCGCCGAGACATGATTGCGATCATCGACTACAACGCCGGCAATCTTGCCAGCGTGGCCCGGGCCGTCGCGCATCTGGGCCTGGCCTACGCCGTCACCTCTGACCCGGACCGCATCCGCCGCGCCGAGCGCATCATCTTCCCCGGAGTGGGCGCTGCCGGCGCCGCCATGGAAAGCCTGCGTCGCTCCGGTGTCGATGCGGTTCTGCGCGAACAGGCGGCCGTCGGCAAGCCCGTGTTGGGCATCTGTCTGGGGAGCCAGATCATCCTGGGGCACAGTGAGGAGAACGACACGGCCTGCCTGAATCTCCTGCCGGGTCAGGCACGCGCCTTTCCCGCCGCCATGACCGGAGGTGACGGGATGCCGCTCAAAATCCCCCATATGGGGTGGAACCGCATCGACCGTCGCCGGGACCACCCGCTCTTCGCCGGCATCGGGCCGGAGGACGAATTCTACTTTGTGCACAGCTTTTATCCGCTGCCGGAGCAGCCGCAGCAGGTGCTGGCCGTCACGGAGCACGGGATCCGGTTCGCCTCGGTGATCGGGCATGGCAACCTGGTGGCGACGCAATTTCACCTGGAGAAGAGCGGCCGGCCCGGCCTGCGCATGCTGCGGAACTTCTGCGTCGGGTTCGGATAGGAGAGCGCATGCTGAGCAAGCGCATCATCCCCTGCCTGGACGTCCGCGACGGCAAGACCACCAAGGGGGTCCGGTTCGAGGGCAATATCGACATCGGCGATCCGGTTGCGATGGCGCGCCGCTACTATGAAGAGGGCGCGGACGAGATCGTGTTTTACGATATCACGGCGTCGCACGAGCGGCGCGCCATCATGCTGGATGTGGTCCGGCAGGTGGCTGAAACCATCTTTATCCCGTTTGCGGTCGGCGGCGGGATCCGCACCCTCGAGGACATGCGCGCCGTGCTCCTGGCGGGGGCCGAAAAGGTCAGCGTCAACTCGGCCGCCGTACGTTCCCCCGAGATCATCGCCCGCGGTGCCGACGCGTTCGGCAGCCAGTGCATCGTTTTAGGGATGGACGTAAAGCAGGTAGCCGTGCGCGCGGGGATTGCTTCCGGCTACGAGGTGGTGATCGACGGGGGGAGGGTCTATACGGGGATAGATGCCCTGCAGTGGGCGCTCACGGCCCAGGGGCTGGGGGCCGGCGAAATCTGCCTGAACTCGATCGACGCCGACGGCACCCGCCAGGGGTATGAGTTGACCTTGACGGCGTTGGTCTCAGGGCAGCTCACCATACCGGTCATCGCCTCCGGCGGCGCCGGCCAGCCCGAACACCTGCGGGATGCACTCGCCCAGGGGCGGGCCGACGCCGTCTTGATCGCCTCGATGGTCCACTACGCCACCCACTCCATCTCGGATCTCAAGTCCTATCTGCACGGCTGCGGCATCCCGGTGCGCAGAACCTGGTAACCGCCCTTCATCAAGCCATTTCACCGAAGGGCAAATACCCAGGGGGTGTTTTTTTGACCAGTTTTCCATCCTCGTCGTATTTTTCGACGACGATTTTCCCGTTTTCAAGCCGGTTGCGCGTCTGAAGCGCCTCCTGCCCCTGACGCTGCGGTTTGGAGCGGTCGGCTTCGGCCGAGGGCTCGACCGGCCGCACCTCGCGGACCTGTTCGACCTTTTTTACGGCCGCATCCAGTTCCGTGCCGTTGGCCACCCCTGCCCTGCGGGGCAGGCTGTGTACAGTGGTGTCCCCGATCACGTCAAACATGGCGATTCTCCTTTCCTTTCCCGGGCCGGCGTTCTGCCGCCCCCTGAGACCCTGCTCCGGTTGAAACCGCCTCCGGCCTCTTTCGTGTCGATGCCCTGCGGCGGCTTTTCCCCGTGGTCCGGTTCCGGCCGGCCCTTGCATGGACGGGCCCACGCCGGGTGCTGCAACTCTATCCCCACGACTCCGTGGCGCGCGTGCGCCGGGTTTCCGCCAACTGCCCCAGGCGCTTGATCAGCGTGCCGGGGTCCCCGGCGGCCAGGGTGGCGGTTTGCTTGTGGTTAACGGCGTCAATGACGCTGAAGGTGAAGCTGCTGTCCGGCAGCGGCGACCGACCCTCGCCGGCATCACCGGCGGCCTCTTTTCCGGCGGGCGAGCCGGGGGGCAACCCGCCTATCTGCTCGCCCGCCTGCGCGATGGTGTGAAGCACCTGTTCGGAGATCTTGCTCATGGCGGCGTTACGGCTTATTTCCGGCGCCAATCCCTCCTGAACCATTGCCTTCCGGGCGGAGTCCCCACCGGGTTTTTCCGGTTCCGGATTTTTTCTCAGTCTCCGGCAAAAGCAATCGATGACGTTGTGCATCTGGGTGGTGGTGATATTCATTTCGGATTCCTTCTGGTCAGCTTATCGGCCATTCGGGTCCGGGACTTTAGCGAAAAATGCAGGCAGAGGGAAAGGGGCGTGAAAATGGGGTCAGGGCGGGTGGTGCTCGTGTCCCCTTCAGGAGGCAGGGGTGTCCATCGTTCTATTCTGTCTTTCCTTTACCCGTTCACGTACCCGTACACGATTCCTTTCAACTACGAGTGAACTACCGTGTACGAGAACGTGTACCGCTCCGCTGAGAACGTGTACGTTATTTTTTGCTCGTTACTCGTTGCTCGTTACATTTTTCTTTCACTCCGACCCCTTTTTTACATTCCAGGGTCGCGTGCCGGCCCGGCGATCAGTCCTCGAAATCGCCCTGGGGGCCTTTGTC
>JBFYWX010000262.1:0-9342 GCA_041310825.1 Desulfobacteraceae bacterium
CGAAGGCGGCCGCGGTCAAGATGTCCCGCGGCAGGATGTTCCGGGCGTGCAGCTCCATGATCTGGCGCCCGGCGCGGCGGGCGATGGCCACCCGTGCCCCGGAGGTGGCCGGGGTGAGGGCATTGTCGGTCAGGCTCATGCCGAGGGCTTCGGCCAGGATGTTCATGGAGTTGGCGGTCCCCATCATGGCGCAGGCGCCCGGCCCCCAGACCGCCACCTCTTCGAAGGCGGCGAGCTCCTCGGGGGGCATCTTCCCGCGCTCGACCAGACCCTCGGCCTCCATGAGATCGTTGTAGCAGACGCGCTTGCCGCGGAAGCAGCCGGTGTCCATGGGGCCCCCGGAGACGAGGAGCGCGGGGATGTTGAGCCGGGCCGCCGCCATCAGCATCCCCGGGGTGATCTTGTCGCAGTTGGTCAAGAGCACCATGGCGTCGAAGGCGTGGGCGGTGATCATGATCTCGATCGAGTCGGCGATGAGCTCGCGGCTCGGCATGGGCATGCGCATGCCCGCATGCCCGGTTGCCAGCCCGTCGCAGACACCGATCGTGGGAAATTCGAGCGGGGTGCCGCCGGCCTCGGCGATGCCGAGCTTGATGGCCTGGCAGAGTGCGTTCAGATGGATGTGGCCGGGCATCAGCTCGTTGAAGGAGTTGACCACGGCGACCAGCGGCTTCTCGATGTGCTCCGCGCGCCACCCCATGGAGTAGAGCAGCGAGCGGTGGGTGGCGCGATCCACACCCTTGGTCATGACGGAGGAGCGCAGGGGGCCGCGGGGCTTAGTAGGGTCTGTCATTTTACTTTTCTCCTGAGGCAGCTACGGGCGATCGAACTCCGTGCCTGGCCGTGATACCCGGTGGTGATTAGGAAGAGGCCGGGATGCTTGGACGCTAGGAAGCTAAGAGGCGGGAAGCATGACGATTCGAGTTGTCTCTCAGCCTCCCCGCCGCCTAGCTTCCTAGCCTCGAGCATTTTTAATAACCCATGAACACCTTCGGTAAAAACGTGCTCAGCCAGGGCACGTAGGTCACGATGCCCAGCACCACCAGCGACACCAAAAACGGGGGCCAGATGGCCTTGCTCAACTGATCGATGGTGACATTGCCGACGGCACAGACCGCAAAAAGGACCGCGCCGACCGGCGGGGTGATCAGCCCCAGGACGAGGTTGAGGCAGATGACGATCCCGATATGGACCGGGTCGATCCCCATGCTGGCCGCGATAGGTGCCAACACCGGGGTCACGATGACCAGCGCCGGTGCGGTTTCGATGGGGATTCCCAGGAGCAGCAGGAAAATGTTGATCAGCAAAAGGATCATGATGGGCGAGGTGGTCACGCTCGAGATCCAGTCGATCAAAAGCTGCGGGATCTGGTCGGCCGATACGATCCAGGCGAAGGGCTCCGAGAGGGCGATCAGGAGCATCACCATGCCCGACTCCAGCCCGGCGTTGAGCAGCACCTTGGGGATGCTTTTGAAGGTCAGGCGCCGGTAGACGAACGTGCCCACAAGGGTCGCGTAGACCACCACCACCCCGCCGGCCTCGGTCGGGGTGAACATCCCGCTCAAAATACCGCCCATGATGATGACCGGCATCAGCAGGGCCGGCAGCGCCTTCCACCCCGCGATCAGGACCTCCTTGAGTGGGGTCTTGGGGTCGCGCGGGTAGTCGCGTCTGAGCGCCAGCCAGTACATGTAGACCATCAGGGCCCCGCCCAGGAGCAGGCCGGGGAATACGCCCCCCAGAAACAGGGCGCCGATCGAGACGTTGGCCGTGACCCCGTAGATGATGAAGGGGATGCTGGGCGGGATGATCGGCCCCATGCAGGAGGCCGTGCAGGTCAGGGCGGCGCCGACCTCCTCGTCGTAGCCCATCTTCTTCATGGCCGGGATCATGACGACCCCGATCGCGACCGCGGTGGCGACCGCCGCCCCGGTGATGGCCGAAAAGATGGCGCAGGCGAGAATGGTGGCCAGCCCCACCCCGCCGCGGATGTGCCCGAGCATCAGGCGCGCGAAGCGCACCAGGTCGGCGGTGATGCCGCCCTCGTTCATGAGGTTTCCGGCCAGCATGAAGAGCGGGATGGCGAGGAGTGGGAAGGTGGCAAGCCCGCCGAAAGTGGTCTGGATGATGGTCGTGATCGGCAGGTTGCCGCTGATCAGGGCATAGGCCAGGGCCGAGCCGCCGAGCGCCACCGTGATGGGGGCGGAGAGGCAGAGCAGCCCGATGAAGGCGACGGCGAAAACGGCGATCATCGATTTTCTCCCTTCCCGCCCCACCCGAGCAGATTCAAAAAATCCTCGAGCATGAAGAAGAACATCATGAAGAAGCCGACCGGCAGGGCGGCGTAGGGAAAGGTCATCCGCAGCTCGATGGCCGGCGAGGTCTGGTTCCAGTTGTAGATGGTCTGGTAAAGGCCGTAGTTGAACATGGCCCCGAAGAAGAAGAGCGCACAGAGATAGGCCGTGATGCGGAAGGCTTTGGCAGCGGCCGGCGGCACGGCGTCCACCACCGTGGTCATCGCGACCAGGTAGCCCTTTTTCATGCCCACCGCTCCGCCGAGCATCGAGGCCCAGGCGAGGGAGTAGGTGGAGATCTCGCCGGTCCAGATGTTCATTTTCTCGAATACGTAGCGCCCGATGACCTCGTAGGGGATGACGATTCCGATGACGGCCATGAAAATGATCGTCCCCCAGCTTCCGATCCTGACCAGAAACGCGTTGAACATCTGAAGCGCGCGCATGCCGACCACCTTGTCACAATTAAATAAAAAAGGCGCCCTCGTGGGTTTTCACCAAGGGCGCCCGCGGAGTCTCCGCTCATTACTCAGTGTCCATCCCGAAATGGTGGATGCCGGACACTACTTGGCGTTCATGATGGTCTCGATGTCCGCCTTGCTGAACTGGGCGCTGAACTGTTCATAGACCGGAGTCATGGCCTTTTTGAAGCTTTCGCGGTCCACGTCGCGCACCACGGTCACGCCCTTGCTGGCGATTTCCTTAAGCTTGGCCTCCTCGGCGTCGCGGTTGATCTTACGCTGGAAGGCGCCGACCTCGTAGGAGGTTTTCAGGAAGAGATCCTGGTCCGCCTTGGGCATGGCGTCGAAGGTCTTCTTGCTCATCAGGAAGGGGGAGGGTGAATAGACGTGCGCGGTGAGCGAGAAGTTCTTCTGCACTTCCCAGAACTTGGAGGCGTAGTAGACGGCGACCGGGTTTTCCTGGCCGTCGATGACCCGCTGCTGCAACGCTGTGTAGACCTCGCCCCAGGCCATCGGGGTCGGGTTCAGACCGGCCTCTTTCCAGGCCGCGAGGTGCACCTTGTTCTCCATGGTGCGGATCTTGAGGCCCTTGGCGTCGCCCACCTGCTTGACGGCCACCTTGTTGTTGGTCAGGTGGCGAAAGCCGTTTTCCCAGAAGGAGAGGGCCTTGATGTTGGCCTTTTCGAAATCGTCCAGCAGCTTGCGCCCGATGGGGCCGTCCAGCACGAGGTCCACGTGGGCGTTGTCGCGGAACAGGAAGGGGAAGTCGAGAATGTTGATGGAGGGGCTGAAGCCGCCCAGCGGCCCGGTGGAGGTGACGAGCAGGTCGATCGCGCCCTGCTGGATGCCTTCGGTCATTTCGCGCTCGCCCTTGCCGAGCTGGTTGCTGGGGTAGAGCTTGATCTCGATGCGCCCGTTGGTGCGCTCCTTGATCAGGTCGGCGAACTTCTGCGCCCCGACCATGTAGGGGTGGTCCATGGACTGGGTCGAGGCCAGCTTCATGGTGGCCTTGTACTGGGCCGCGGCCGGCCCGCTGAAGGCGAACATCATCATCACTGCGAGTACGAACACGAAACTCTTTTTCATGTGATTCCTCCTGACGTGGGGTGATTGCAACACGTTAGTTGCATTGGAAAAAGTATAGTTAGATGCTTCCCGTCCGGCTGTCAAGCGGTTTCGCGTGGCCTGTCATTGGATGCCTCGGGGTGATGGGTTGAAAATGTAAAATACGGGATGCGGGCTGCCGGAATTTCGGCTTTTCAGTGTGCCGATTTACGAGTATAAGGTTTGGGTGCACCAAACGTCCTTAGACGTTCAGATCGGAGGGTCTTGAATGGTTTTGTGGCTGCTCTATCCCGTGTTCGGGTCGATCGCCGGGGTCATTGCCGGGCTGCTCGGGGTCGGGGGCGGGATCGTCGTCGTGCCGATCCTCTTCTTCCTCTTCACCTCGCAGGGCGTCGCACCCGAGCACATCATGCAGATGGCGCTCGGCACCTCCCTGGGAAGCATCATGTTCACCTCGGTCTCGAGCTTCCGGGCCCACCACCGGCGCGGGGCGGTGCACTGGGACATCGTGCGGCGCATCACCCCGGGGATTCTCGTCGGCACCTTCGGCGGGACGTGGGTCGCCGCCCTGCTCTCGACGGCCTTTCTTAAAGGGTTCTTCGCTCTCTTCCTTTACTACGTCTCCACCCAGATGCTGCTCAACTTCAAACCCCAGCCGACCCGCCAGCTTCCCGGGCGCAGCGGCATGTTCGGGGTCGGCGGCCTCATCGGCGTCGTGTCGAGCCTCGTCGGGATCGGCGGCGGGACGCTGTCGGTGCCCTTCATGAGCTGGTGCAACATTCCCGTCCACCACGCCATCGGGACCTCGGCCGCCATCGGGTTTCCGATCGCGGTGGCCGGCACCCTGGGCTACATCGTGAACGGGCTGCGCGTCGCCGGGCTGCCGGAGCTGAACCTGGGCTATCTCAACCTCCCGGCCCTTTTCGGAATCGCCCTCTTCAGCATGCTCACCGCCCCCCTCGGCGCCCGGCTGGCGCACCGGCTGCCGGTGGTCGCCCTCAAGCGGTTCTTCGCTGTTTTTCTGATCCTCACCGCCACCCGCATGGTCTGGGGGCTCCTCGGGTGACGGCCAGGACGGTTGGGTTCCACCCCTCTTGTTAAAAAGGGTTGTGTCCCCTCCCGCCCATCCTCTATAGTGGGTGCACGGCGCTCCAAGGGCGCCGACGGACCGGTCGGATCAACGCGAAAATAGTATGGATTCACTTTTCTGGGAAATCACCGTCATCGTGCTTCTGGTGGCCGCCAACGGTATTTTCGCCATGGCGGAGATGGCCCTTGTCTCCTCGCGCCGGGTGCGGCTGGAGCAGCAGGCCGAAGAGGGGAATCGCGGCGCGCAGATTGCGCTCGATCTCGCCAACGCCCCCAATAAGTTCCTCTCCACGATCCAGATCGGCATTACCTTGATCGGGGTGCTGGCCGGTGCCTTCGGCGGGGCGACCCTCGCCGTCCGGATCGAAGTGCAGTTCCAACTCGTCCCCTGGCTGGCGGACCATGCCGGGATCGCCGCTTTCGGGGTGGTGGTCTTCGCCATCACCTACTTGTCGCTCGTCGTCGGCGAGCTGGTGCCCAAGCGGATTGCCCTGAGCCATGCCGAGGCGATCGCCTCCGCCATGGCCCCGGCCATGCGAACGCTCTCCAAGGCTAGCTCCCCGGTCGTTTCGCTGCTTGGCCTCTCTACGGATCTCGTCCTACGGGCCTTCGGCTTCAAGCCTACCGCCGAGCCGCCGGTGACCGAGGACGAGGTCAAGCGCATGATCGAGCAGGGCACCCAGGTGGGCGTTTTCGAGCCCTCTGAGCAGGAGATGGTCGAGCGGGTGTTTCGCCTCGGCGATCGCAACGCGAGCGTCCTCATGACCCCGCGGCCCGCGGTGATCTGGCTCGACCCGGACGAGCCGGCCGAGGAGATCCATCGCAAACTGACCGCGACCAACCACACCCACTACCCCGTCGCCGAGGGGCAGATCGACCGCGTCATCGGTCTCGTCAACGCCAAAGATCTCCTCTCCCAGAACCTGAGCTGCCGGCCGATCGATCTGCGCTCCGTCCTGCGCCCGGCCCTCTTTGTCCCCGAGAGCATGTCGGCCCTGGATGTGCTCGAGCGTTTCAAGAAGAAGCGCTCCCGGGTGGCCGTCGTCATCGACGAGCACGGGGGCTTTCAGGGGCTGGTGACGACAAGCGACATCCTTGAGGCCATCGTGGGCGACATCCCCATGCCAAATGAATCCGCGGAGGCTGACGTGATCCGGCGCGAGGACGGATCCTGGCTGGTGGACGGCAAGCTGCTCGCCGACGAGCTCAAGGAAGTGCTGGGCCTGGACGACCTGCCCTTCGAAGAGGAGAATGTCTACGAAACTCTGGGCGGGCTGGTGATGGCGGCCCTCGGCCGCATCCCCGTCTCCGGCGAGCACTTCGACTGGGGTGGCTTCCGCTTCGAGGTGGTGGACATGGACGGCCACCGGGTGGACAAGGTGCTGATCCGCAGAATCGCGCCGGCGGCGGGCGCCCCGGCCCCCGGTTGACCTGCCATCGGGGCGGCTCCGCCATTGCGCCGCTGCGGCGGTGCTTGTCAAGGTGCCGGGATTGAATTATACAGGGCCAACCGAGGCGCGCAAGGCTCGGTTGGCCATTACTCATCCTGAAAGGAGAACTGCCATGTTGAAGAAGTTTGTGCTCGTGGGGGCCTTGGCCGTGGCATTGATCGGCGCGGCGGCGGTTCCGGGGACAGCCCAGGACAAGGTGCTCATCAACGGCTTCGACGCCGCCTACCCGCCTTTTTCGTTCGTCGACAAGGACGGCAAGCCGGCCGGCTTCGACATCGACGCCCTGGACTGGATCGCGAAGGAGATGGGGTTCAAGGTCAAGCACCAGCCCACCGACTGGGCGGCCATCGTCCCCACCCTGCAGGCGAAGAAGATCGACGTGATCGCCTCGGGCATGAGCATCACCCCGGCCCGCCAGGAGGCCGTGAACTTTACCGAGCCCTACTGGATGGTCCAGCAGCTGCTGGTGGTGAAGGCGGATTCCAAGCTCACCGACAAGCAGTGCCTGGAGCCCGGCCGCAAGATCGGCCTCCTGCGGGGCAGCGCCGAGTCCAAGTGGATGAAGGAGAACCTCCTGGACAAGGGCTACAAATTCGAGCTCAAGGTCTACGACACCACCCCCCTCGCCATCGAGGATGTGTTCAACGGCCGGGCGGATTGCGCCGCCGTTTCGAACACGGCCATGAAAAACGCCCAGGCCAAGGGGTTGAAGGTCAAGACCATCGGCAACTACGGCCAGCCGGATACCAACTACGGCTACGCCGTGCGCAAGGAGGATAGCGAGTTCCTGGCCAAGCTGAACGAGGGCTGGAAACGGCTCAAGGCCTCGCCCAAGTTCCAGGAACTCGTGACGAAATGGGAGCTCAAATGACGCGTTGAGCTTGGCACCGGTCACCCCTTCAGCGCCACGCCACGTCATGGCGCGCGGTGCCGCTTCATCGTAAGATAAGTTCAGACATATTGTGGGAGCGGCTCCCGGCCTTCGCAGCCAGGCTGCTTCGGCGGAGTAGGCTCCAGCCGCGATGACCTCGCGGTCCCGCCATGGCGGGACCCCCACAAAAAGAACACCCAACTTAATTGAAGGGGTCGGAAGGCTGGAGCCGGGCTCCGGCCTTCTCTTGCTTTTCGGGGGTCGGCGGCGATGAGCCTTCAGGACGGGATGGCGGCGGTTGTCGAGGGGTTTCCCTACGTGCTGGGGGGCGTCGGCGTCACCCTCGCGGTGGTCGGCGGGGCTTTGGCCATGGGGCTGGCGCTGGGGCTGGCGCTGGCGCTGGCCCAAGTGTACGGCCCCCGGTGGCTGCGCCGCCTGACCGGGGTCTACGTGTGGTTTTTCCGGGGCATTCCGCTGCTCGTTCTGCTTTTTCTTTTCTACTTCGGGGTCCTGGCCGCCCTTCAGATCGAACTGTCTCCGTTCACCATCGCCATTGTCGTGCTGGGGCTGATCAGCTCCGCCTACCAGTCCCAGATCCTGAGGGGGGCGATCCTGGCCGTGCCGGCCGGCCAGATGAAGGCCGCCCGGGTCATCGGCATGAGCGACACCCAGGCGATCGTGCGGATCGTCCTGCCCCAGGCCCTGCGCCTGGCGCTTCCCGGCTGGTCCAACGAGTACACCGTCATCATGAAGGACTCCGCGGTGACCTATGCGCTGGGGGTGGCCGAGTTGATGGCCCGGGCCAACCACGTGGCCTCCCGCACCTATCAGCATCTGTGGCTCTACCTGATGGTCGGTTTCATCTACCTGCTCCTGACCTACCTGGGGACCCAGGCGCTGCGCGCCTTAGAGGAGCGGGTGGCGATGTCCGGCTACACCCGCTGAAGGAGACCCCCGCGTGAGCCCCGCCCCCCCCGTCCTGAGGTTGGAAAACATCCACAAGCGTTACGGGGATGCCGAGGTGCTGAAGGGGGTGTCCCTTGCGCTTCACAAGGGGGACATCAAGGTCATCATCGGGCCCTCGGGCAGCGGCAAGAGCACCCTTCTGCACTGCATCAACTTCCTCGTCGGCTTCGAGCGGGGGCGTGTCTTTCTCCACGAGCAGGCGATCGACCCGGCCGACAAGCCCGCGCTCTACGCCTATCGGCAGAAGGTCGGCATGATCTTCCAGGACTTCAACCTCTTCGACCACCTGAGCGCCCTCGACAACGTGCAGATCGGGCTGGTGCGGGTCAAAAAGATCGCCAAGCCCCAGGCCCGCGAGCGGGCGTTGGCGGAGCTCGCCCGCGTGGGACTCGCCGAGCATGCCGCCAAGTACCCGGCCGAGCTCTCCGGCGGTCAGAAGCAGCGCGTCTCGATCGCCCGGGCGCTCGCTATGGACCCGGAGGTGATGCTGCTCGACGAGCCGACCTCAGCCCTCGACCCGGAGCTGATCGGCGAGGTGCACGCGGTGATCCACAACCTCGCGGCCGGGGGGATGACCATGGCGCTCGTGACGCATGAGATCGGCTTTGCCGGGAGCCTGGCGAACGAGATCCTGTTCATGGAAAACGGGGTCATCATGGAGCAGGGCCCGCCGGAGGTGATCCTCACCTGCGCCCAGGAGGAGCGCACCCGGGAGTTCTGCTCCAAGATCGCCCGCCTGCACTCCGGGTCTTAAGAGGGGACGTGAGCGGCATGGATCTCACGTTTTACACTCAGGAGGTGGCGCCCGCCATGCTGCGGGGACTCTGGGTCAGCATCGGCCTGATCCTGCCCTCGGCGGTCTTCGGCCTCGCACTCGGGGTCCTGGCCGGTACCCTCAGGGTCTACGGGCGCACGTTCTGGAAGCGCGTGGCCGAGCTCTACGGTCTGATTTTCCGCGGCTTCCCGCTCCTGGTCCAACTCTACCTCTGGTACTTCGGCCTGCCCCAGCTGGGGATCACCCTAAGCCCGTTTGCGGCCGCCGTGCTGGGCTTCTCGCTTTGCAGCGGCGCCTACCACGCCGAGTACGTGCGCGGGGCGCTGCGCTCCATCAAGCTCGGCCAGCTCCAGGCCGCGCGCGCGATCGG
>JBFYWX010000274.1:0-35366 GCA_041310825.1 Desulfobacteraceae bacterium
CTACGCCGCCCGGCTTCCGGTCCTGCTCAAGGGGCCGACCGGCTGCGGCAAAACCCGCTTCGTGGAGCACATGGCCTTTCGGCTGAAACGGCCCCTCGTGACGGTGGCCTGCCATGAAGACCTCTTCGCCTCCGACCTGGTCGGGCGCTACCTCTTGCGGGACGACGAGACGGCCTGGATGGACGGCCCGCTGACCCTCGCGGTCCGCTCCGGGGCCATCTGTTACCTCGACGAGGTGGTCGAGGCCCGCAAGGACACCACGGTGGTCATCCACCCCCTTACGGACAACCGCCGGCGCCTGGTGGTCGAAAAGACCGGGGAGGTCATTTCGGCCCACCCGGATTTCATGATGGTGATTTCCTACAACCCCGGCTATCAGTCCGTCCTCAAGGACCTCAAGCAGAGCACGCGGCAGCGGTTCGTCGCGCTCGACTTCGACTACCCGGCCGCCGAAAAAGAGGCCGAGATCGTCGCCCGGGAAGGCGGGATCGAAATGGAGTCGGCCGCGAAGCTCGTCTGCCTGGCCCGACGGATCCGCGGCATCCGCGAGCAGGGGCTCACGGAGGGCGCCAGCACGCGGCTGCTGATCCACGCCGCCGGCCTGATGCGCGGGGGGGTTGCGGAAAAGGAGGCCCTGCGAACGGCGGTCTGCCTGCCCCTGACCGACGACGAGCGGTTGGTGGAGGCGCTGACGGACCTGGTCGACGACCTCTTCTGACCGGAGAGGCGGCCGAAAGCCCAATCTCTGCGTTGCGCTTCGCCCTGCGGCCACTGCGGCGTACAAACGTACGCCTCGTGTCGCAGGGCTTGCGCGCCTTGATCTTGGGCTTTGGGCCGCCTCTCCGGACCTCTACGCAACTGATGATAGGCGGGGACTCGCGCGCCTTGAAATCGGGCGTTGGACATCGCCTGGGTGCAGAGGTGGGGATGAGACATGCTGGTCCCTTGCGCCGGTCCCGCCGCGGCGGGATACGCCTCGTGTCGCAGGGCTTGCGCGCCGTGCCTGCCCCGCCCTGGCGGGGATCTTGGGCTTTGGGCCGCCTCTGCGCATGGCATGGCCAAAAAATCGCGTACGTGTACGGGTACGTGAACGGGTATCCCGCGCGCGTGCGAGGGGGGAGACCGGCTGACCGGCCGACCGGCCGACGGGCGACCGGCCGAGGGCACCCCCCGCGAGCGTTCCGGGCTGCAAGATGGGCGAGAGCGGTCAGGTCATTTTGCTGAAGGGCGTTGATGTCGAATCCTGCTGCTAACCATCCTGAACTCCATCGACTGCTGAAGCCCCTCGCGGCGGCCGACCCGGAGCTGGCGGTGGCGGTGGCGGGGCGGCTTGCGCGCAAGCGCGTTCCAGTCGGCCCGGAGGCGCTCGCGGCGCTTGTGGTTGAAAGCCTCCGGGCGCTCGCAGAGGAGGCCTCCTTCGGGCGGGCGGTGGCGCTGGGGTGGGCCGAGCTCATCGGCGAGGTCCCCTCCGCGGCGCTTGAAACCTTGCGGAGCTTCCTGCGCCGTGCGATCGCCACCGGGCCCACCCTGGGCCGGATCATGGCCGAGTGCCTGCCGCCGGTCCTGGCGCACGGCGACGTCGAGACCCTCGCGCAATTCGAGCGGGCGTGGGCGGCCGCGGCCGCCAAGGGCTCGCACACGCTGCGGGAGCTGCTTCTGGCCGTCGGGCCGCTTCTGGCCGCCGGCGACCGGGCGGCGGCCGGCCTCTATTTCGAAATCCTGCACACCCTCTTCACCTCAGAGGCAAGCTACGAGGAGGGTCGCCGATTTGCCGTTCTGCTTCCCGCGGCCGCCCGTGATCTTTCGCCGCAGCGCCGAGAGTGGCAGCTGCGGGAGCTCCTGCGCATCGCCCGCACCGACCGGCGGCTGCTGGAACCCTTGCTCGACGGGTTGTCCCGCGGACTCGGTCTGCTGCGCGAAGAGGCGCTGAGAGCGTTCGTCGACGGCGTCCTGGAGACCCACCGTGGCCGGCGGGGGCCGTGTGCCCGGGAGCTGGCCCTCGAGTCCCGGGCGGCGCGCAAACGCCTGAGCGGCCTGCAGGTGGGGGCGGGGCTCGCTCAACTCCGGGGCCGGCTCGACCGCTACCTCAACGCCCGCATGGGCCGGCGGCTGGCGATCCGCCCGCTCTCCGCTCTAAGCGCTGCCGCGGCCGCCGACCTCGGTCCGGAGCGCCTGGTCTGCTCCGACGCCCACGCGATCTACCTGTCCGATGAGATCGACCGGTTCGCGGACAGGGGTGAAAACGCGGAGCTCTACCGCCTTCTCATCGGTGCGGAGGCCTGTTTCCACGAGTTCGGGACGTTCGACTTCAACGCCGATGAAGCCGCCGCATCCGGCGCCGCGGACCTGCGCGGCATCCTGTCCCCGGGCGATGAGTCGCCGCCCGGTCGATCCGATCTCGATGCCTTCCTCGGCCGTTTCACGGACCCGCGGCTGGCGGCCGACCTCTTCACCGTTTGTGAGCTCGGCCGGGTCCGCAAACGGATCGTGCAGGCCTATCCCGGCCTGGCGCGGCGGCTTTATCCCCGCCTGCGCCGGGACTTCATCGCCGCCGCCGGGCCGACCCCGGCCGATCTGCTCACGCGGCTCCTGGCCCGCCTGGCGCTCGCGATGCCGGCCGCGGACCCGCAGATCGAGATGCTGGCGGCGGCCTTCGATGCCGGTGTTTCGGCTGCAAGCCCCGTAGCGGCATCGGCGGAGATGACCGTACGGTTTTTCGAAGCGGTCCGGTGCCTGAGCCCGGTGGCGCACACCCCGCGTGCGCCCCTGGCAACCCCCTTCGGCTGGCGGCCGTGGCCGAACCCCGCGGCGGCCGCCGACCGGGGGGCGATCGATCGGCTGGCGGGCCGGATCCGGAACGCGCTGGCGGGTTACGGGGTCACGGCCGGTCGTACGGAGATCCGCCGGCGGCTGGCGGCCGGCGACGGGAGACTCTCGGCTGACGACATCCGGGCCCTGTGCAGCGGGCAAGGGGCGGCCGTCGCCGCGCTCACCGCGCTGCTCGCCCCCCTTTCCGGCGCAAGCCCCCGGCCGGAAGGAGGGGGGGCGGAGGGGGGCCCGGTATTTCTCTATCCCGAATGGGACGACTCCCTGGGGGACTACCTGCCCGAGCATGTGCGCCTGCGGGAGCGGGTGCCCCCTGCCGGCGACGCGGGGTTCTACGCCGAGGTACTCGGGCGCCATGCCGGCCTCGTGCGGCAGACCCGGCGGGTGTTCGAAGGCCTGCGGCCTGAGGGGTTGCAACGTCTCCGCCGCTGGCCGGAGGGGGACGAGTTCGACTATCGTCAAATGATCGAGGCCGCCGTCGACCGCCGCACCGGGATCCTGCCCTCCGAGCGCATGTTCATCAAGCGTGTGAAGCAGCGCCGGGAGGTCGCCGTCCTGGTGCTGGTGGACGTCTCGCGCTCCACGACCGGCCTCGTCCCGGGGTCTGTCGCGACGGTGCTGGAAATCGAAAAAGAGGCGATCGTGGTCCTGTGCGAGGCCTTGGGCGTTTTGGGCGACGCTCTGGCCCTGGCCGCCTTTTCCGGAAGCGGCCGGATGGGGGTCGAGTATGTCCGCGTCAAGGGGTTCGAGGAGACCCTGGGGGCGGAGGTCCAGCGCCGGATCGGCGCCCTTACCCCGCAACGCAACACGCGCATGGGGGCCGCCATCCGCCATGCCGCCCGCGAGCTGGGTGCGCAGCCCGCGCGGGTGCGCCTGCTGATCCTGCTGAGCGACGGCTTCCCCAACGACACCGAGTACCGGGGGGACCATACCGTGGCCGACACGCGCCGGGCCCTGACGGAGCTCCGCGCGCGGCACATCCGCTTCCACGCCCTGACGGTGAACCTGCCGGCCGACCCGCAGCTGGATCGGCTCTACGGCAAGTCGCACCACCACGTGATCTCCGACGTGCGGGAGCTGCCGGGGCGGTTGCTGCGGGTGTACCGCGCGCTGACCCGATAGCCGTGGGACGGGGGCGCCGAAAGCCCGGCTTCGGCGTTGCGCGGCATGCCGCGGGCCCTGCGACGTACTTTCAGTACGTCTCGGTCCACGGGACTTGCGCGCCTTGAAGCCGGGCTTTGGGCGCCCCCGTCCGACGGGCTGATTAAAAGGCGTGAGAATTCTGAAGTTGTGACGAGCTGAGAGGAGCGCCGATGCGGGTTCATGACGGGATCTATGAATGGGAGGGGTTCGGCGGCAGGCTCAAGCTGGCGAGCGGCCGCTGCCGGCTCAGGATCTACGACCTGGCCCGGGAGTCCGCGCGCGGGGCGGTCCCCTTGTACGCCACGCTCGTCATCGTTGCGGATGTCCCCGGAAGCCCGATGTCGGTTCGCAGCTGCGCCGGACACGTGGCCACCGCGGTCGCGCGTGATTTCACGATCGACCCGCACCGGATGCTCTTCGTCGAATACAGCCCGCAGAGTGTTTACGGAGAGCATGGGGAGCGGGTCATCCCGGAGCGCTACACCGCCGTCGATTTCAACTGGACCGCGGGCGGGGCCATTCAGCCCAAGTGGCGGGTGCTGACGCCGCCGCTGCTCGACGCGATTCGTCAGATCGTCGAGAGGGAGACGTGAAGTGCACGCGGTGGTGCACGGCGGCAGATGGAACGTCGTTGTTTGCGGGCCGGGCTCAGCTGAGCGGAAACACCGCGAAGATCACCGTGCTCCAGACGGAGTGGGAGATGATCACCGGTGCGAGCTTTCCCTCCTGCGCGTAGAGAGCCCCCCAGAAGGCCCCGGCGACGGCGGCGGCGCCGACGAGCATGAAGTTCATCGAACTGACGTGGACCCCCGCGTAAAGGGCGGTGGCGAGCGCCCAGCCCGGCCAGCGCCCGAAGCGCGCCATCAGGTGCCGCTGCAAATACCCTCGCCAGTATATTTCCTCGCAAGGGCCCGTGACGAAAAAAAGCAAAAGCGCGATGACCCACCCCGGAGTCCCGGCCCCCTTGTGGTAAATCGCTCCGATCTGGCCCCCGGCAAAATCAAACAGCGCCAGCGATGCCAGCCGGCCGAGCCAGAAAATCAGGTAAAGCGCCGCGGCGGAGCCCAGGCCGAGCAGCCAGTCGCGGGCGTCTATGCCCCCGCCGACCCGGCGGGGAGGATCCAGCAGCAGGCAGAGCAGGGCGAGGGTGGCGGCGGAGATCGAAATCTTGATCCAGAAGGAGGGCCCCGTCAAGGCGAAGGTGATGAACCACAGGCCGGTCGCCAGCAGGACGCTGGCCGCCAGGAGCCGGGAGCCCGACGGGCGCCGGTTCACATCAGGCCTTCCAGGACCAGGGAGGCCACCAGCAGCAGCCCGAAGGCGGTGTCGAGCTTGGCCGTCTGGGCGTCGGCGTCGAGCGGGACGTCCGCGGCCATGCGGCGCAGCAGTTTGAAGGCCAGCGGGGCGGAGAAAAGAACGATCAGCGACCACGGCCGGAGCGGGCCGAACAGGGACATGCCCACCACGGCCGTGAAGGCCGCCACGACCAGTGCCAGGTAGAGGGCGAGCCCTTTTTTCGGCCCCAGCAGGATCGGCAGGGTGCGGATGCCCTTGCGGCGGTCGTAGGGCACGTCCCGGATGTTGTTGGCGAGCAGCACCAGGGCCACCAGCACGCCCAAGGGCACGGAGACGAGAACCGCAGCGATGCTGATCGTCTGCCGCTGGACGAAATAGGCGCCGGTCACCATCAGGGGGCCCCACATCATGAAAACCGAAATCTCCCCGAGGGCCCGGTACTTGTACTTGAGCGGCGCGGCCGTGTAGGTGATGCCGGCGATGGTTCCGACGAGGCCGATCCAGAACACCGTCCAGCCCCGGGTGGCCGTGAGGTAGAGCCCGATTCCGGTGGCAAGGGCGTAAAGCGCATAGGCGCCGGTGCGAACCTGGCCGGGCGCCAGACGGCCGTCCATCAGGGGGTGCGGCCGGTAGCGGGCCGTGGGCACATCCGGGCTGTCCACTCCATGGCGGACATCGTCGTAATCGTTGACGAGATTGCTCGCGGCGTGCATCAGCACGGCCGCGGTCAGGGAGAGCGCGTAGAGCGGCCAGGCAAAGCCGCCGTCCAGCGCCGCCAGTGCGCTGCCGACGCTGACCGATATGGCCGTCATCGAAAAAGACCACGGGCGGCTCGCGAGGAGCCATTCACGGTACATGGGGGGCGTGGGTGACACGGTTGCCTCGTCTTCTTCCCCAGGACCAGCGGACTGCGATCAGGGCCGGGGCGGCTGGGCCTGGAGGGTTTTGGCGCGGGCTTCTTCGGCCAGCGTGTTGGCCCGCTGGACGGCGCGCTGTGCTTCCTCCTGAAACTGGACGGCTTTTTCATCCTCCGCGCGGATTCGGTATTTGAACTGTTCCCGGCGCGAGGGCGTGTTGCCGAATCGCTTGCGGGTCTCCAACGCCTGCTGAATCTGATCCTCGGCGCGCCGCACGGCCGCGCGCGCCTGCGCGTCGGCCTCCCGGGCCCGGCGCGTGACATCCGCCAGCTCGCGTCGCCGCTGCTCTTCCTGGCGGGCCTCCTGGAGTTGCTTTTGGATCTGGGACTCCTCGCTCTCCGCGTCCGGGGGGGAGGGTCGGGTTTCGATGATTTCCCGAACGGTGGCCTCCGGCGGCGGCTCGTCGGTGAGATGCACCCGGCCCTTGGCATCGGTCCAGGTGTAGATCTTGGTCTGGGAATAAACCGGAAAGACCCAGGCCAGGGCCAGCACGATGAGCAGTGCGTGAAGGACCCGTTTCATGGCGACTCCCCACATTGGAATGATTCAAGGGAACACTGCGAAACTATACAAAGAAAGCCATGCGAAGTCAATTTGCATGCGTCAGGCCATCGGTCCCGCTCAGGTTCCGGGGCCACCGCCGTCTCCCCCCCAGAAGGCGCGCAGCGGTTCGGCGAAGCGGGCGGGATCACGGATGCTGACCGGCCGCCAGGTCTCCGGCAGCAGGCGGCGGTAGTGGGGGGAGCCGTAGCGCTGGTCGATCAGCAGCACCACCCCCCGGTCGGTCTCGGTGCGGATGACGCGTCCGGCGGCCTGGAGCACGCGGTTGATGCCCGGGTACATGTAGGCGTATTCGAAGCCTTTCTCGAGGTGTTCGGCGAAGTAGGCGCGGATCAGCTCACGCTCCAGGCCGACGGGGGGAAGCCCCACCCCGACGATCGCGGCGCCGGAAAGCCGGGTGCCGACCAGATCGATCCCCTCCCCGAAAATCCCACCCATCACCGCGAAACCGGCCAGGGGGCGCGGGGTGTCGGCGGCAAAGCGCGCCAGGAATTCCTCCCGCTGCCGCTCCCCCATGCCCGGTTCCTGAACGACGATGTCGATGCCCGGCTCCGCTGCTCGGAACGCCTCCAGCACCAGGCGCAGGTACCGGTAGGAGGGGAAGAAAAGGAGGTAGTTGCCCCGGTGCGGCCGCACCAGGCGGTCGAGGATGCGTGCGACCTCGACCGCGGTCCGGTCGCGGTGGCGGTAGTAAGTCGACAGGCGGTCGGCGACAAAGACGGCCAGGTTCTCGACTGGAAACGGCGAGGGGAGACTCAGGGCGTCGGCCGATTCGCTTGCCAGTACGGTCTTAAAGTAGTCGAGCGGGCTCAAGGTCGCCGAAAAGAAAACGGCCGAGCGGCATCGGTTCAAGGCCTCGCCGATCCGGCGGGAGGGGTCCATGCAAAAAAGCTTGATGCGCAGCTCGTCGGACGAGGCCTCGCTGCAGGCGGCATAGCTTGCGTCGAAGCTCTCGGCCACCCGCAGAAACCCACCGGCCTCGAAGTAGCGCTCCAAGAGCGCCTCGCGAAAAGGGGCCTTCAGGTTCTTTTCGAGCCAGGTCTCGGCCGCGGCCATGAAATCGCGCAGCAGGGGATAAAGCGCCTCGGGTGCCTCGGACTCGGCGATCGGCGCCCCGGCTGCCTCGACCCGCCGGCGGGCCGCGAGCATCCAAGAGTTGATCCGGCCCAGACGGCGGTAGACGGCCGGCAGCGTCCCCTTGACCGACCGGCGCAGGTCGAGGAAGGGCGTTTTGTGCAGCTCGGCCGAGAACCTCTCCCGCGAGCGGTCCACCAGGTTGTGAGCTTCGTCCACCAGGAAGATGTAGTCGCCGGTCTCTTCCTGGAAAAAGCGCCGGAGGTAGGCCTTGGGGTCGAAGGCGTAGTTGTAGTCGCAGACGACCACATCGGCCCACTGCGAGAGGTCGAGTGCGAATTCGAACGGGCAGACCCGGAACCGGTGCGCGGCCTCGGCCACAGCCGCCCGGGTCCAGGCCGCGGACGCGAACATGGCGCGGCGGGCCGCGGGCAGGCGGTCGTAGTGGCCCCTGGCGACCTCGCACTCCTCCGGGCGGCAAGCGGCCTGAGGCGTGACGCAGATCTTTTCCTTGGCGGTCAGCGTGAGGCTTTTCAGGTGCAGCCCGCGCGTGCGCAACTCCTCGAGCGCCTTTTCGGCCGCCAGGCGGCCGGTGGTGCGGGCGGTCAGGTAGAAGAGCTTGTCGCAGGTGCGGTCCGCCAGGCTCCCCACGGCCGGGAAGAGGACCGCCAGGGTCTTGCCGATCCCGGTGGCGGCCTGGATAAAAATGCGCCCGCCCGGCTTCAGGCTCCGGGCCACCGCGGCCACCATCTCCTGCTGGCCTGGCCGATAGGTGTCGAACGGAAAGGGCAGGCCGCGGATCGACGCGTCGCGCTGCCGCTGCCAGGCGCTGATGTGCACGGCCCACTCCAGGTAGCGTCCGATCACGGTTTCAAAAAAGGCCGCGAGCTCGGCCACGGGGAAATGACGGCGGGTCTCACGGGTCTCTCCCGTGTCGAGGCGCGCGTAGGTGAGCTGAACGCCGACCTCCTCCAGTCCGCGCTCCGCGGCGTAAATAAAAGCGTAGAGTTTCGCCTGGCCCCAGTGCAGGGGGTTTTCCTCGCGCAGGCACTCGACCGGGCTGCGCCGGGTGGTCTTGATCTCGTCGATGACCGGGACGGTGAGCGCCGCGAATACCCCGTCGATTCGTCCTGCGACGGTCAGCGCCATCTCCGGGGTTTCGACCCGGCGGGAGATGGAAACCTCCGGTGTGTAGCCGGGCGGTCGCGCCCCCTGGATTCTCTGATGCATGCGGATGGCGTCGGCCGCGCGCGAGGCCCCCGTGAACTCGACCGTCAGATCGCCACAGCGCAGCACGTGCGCCACCAGTTCACGCACCCCAACGGCCAGTTGTGTCTTCATGGGCAGGCGACCACAATATCCAAAATAACCGTTTGCGATTTGCAATAAAAGCTGCTATCAAAAATTCGACCGAAACGCCACGGCAACGTTTATCTCTGGAATAAATTTCCATGAGCGGCTCGAACAGCACTCCCACCAAGATCATCCCCATCGGCGCCTTGCCCGTGTGCGCCTTCCGGGACATCATCGGTCAGAGCCCCTCCATGAAGAACGTCTTCCGGACCGTGGAGAAGGTGGCATCGAGCGATACGACCATCATGCTGAACGGCGAAACCGGTACCGGCAAGGGGCTGATCGCCCGCGCGATTCACGAGTGCTCGCCGCGCCGCGCCAAGGCCTTCATCCAGATCAACTGCGGGGCGACGCCCGAGGGGCTTCTGGAGAGCGAATTCTTCGGCTATCGACGCGGGGCTTTCACCGGTGCGGTGTCGGACAAGCCGGGCAAGTTCGAAATTGCGCACGGCGGCACGATTTTTCTGGATGAGATCGGCGACATGAGCGCCGATCTCCAGGTCAAGGTGCTGCGGGTGCTGGAGGAGGGCGAATTCGAGCGGGTCGGCGGCCACGAAACGATCAAGATCGACGCGCGCATCATTGCCGCCACCCATCGCGACCTCGAAGAAGAGGTCCAGAAGGGCCGTTTCCGGGAGGATCTTTTCTACCGCTTGTACGTGATCCCGATCCTACTGCCCTCCCTGCGGGAGCGCCGGATCGACGTGCCGCTTCTGGTGTCCCACTTCCTGGAGGAGTTCGCTCAGAAAAACCGCAAGCCCGTGATGACGGTGGCGCCCGAGGCCCTGCAGCTGATGGTGAACCACAGCTGGCCCGGGAACGTGCGCGAGCTGCGCAACCTGATCGAGCGCATCGTCGTGCTGAAGGAGGCGGCTGCCTGCGGCCGGAAGACTTGCCGCCGAAAATGGGCCGGGCGCCGGAGCCGGCCGCCCACCGGCCCCCAGCCGAGTCGGTTCGTGAGGAGACCGTCGCCTTCCAGACGGCCGTGTCCGAATTCGAAAAAGACCTGATTTTGCGCGCCCTGGAGAAAACCAACTGGGTGAAGAACCGTGCGGCCGAGCTGCTGCGGATCAAGCGCACCACTTTGGTCGAGAAGATCAAACGCTACAGCCTGGAGAAGCCGGGGCAAGACTCTTGAACCTGTGGCGCGGAGGCTTTCACATGACGGCTGTGGACATTCTCTTCGTGGACGACGACCGGGCTATCCTCGACATCGTGCACGAATACCTTGCGGAGGCCGGCTACCGGGTCGACGTCGTGGACAACGGCCTCACCGCCCTGGAACGGATCAAGGACAAACCCTACCCGATCGTGTTCACCGACATCAAGATGCCGGACATCGACGGACTGGAGCTCCTGGCGGCCATCAAACAGCTCCGCCCGGAGACCGAGGTGATCATCGTGACCGGGCACGGCTCCATGGAGTCCGCCATCCAGGCCATGAAGACCGGCAGCTACGATTACCTCCAAAAACCGTTCAAGCTGAACGTGTTGAAGATCCTGATCGACCGGATCATCGACGAAAAGCGGCTGCAGCAGGAGAAGATCATTCTCAAACGCCGGGTGAAGGACCGGGCGCGTTACGATGCGCTGGTGGGCATCAACCCGCTGATGCAGGCGATCTACGACACCGTCGAGCGCATGCGGGCCTCCGGGGCGAACGTGCTGATCGAGGGGGAGATCGGTACCGGAAAAGAACTGTTGGCCCAGGTTATTCATCGCACGAGCGGGCGCGGCGGCAAGCCGCTGGAGACCCTGACCTGTCAGAGCATCTTCAAAAACCTTCCCCCGGAGCGGTACGCTGAGCGGGTGCGGGAGATTCTGGGCGCGGCCGCCGGCGGGACCCTCTTTTTGGACGAGGTGTGCGAGCTCCCGCCCGAGGCTCAGGCGCATATCACCGCCCTCCGGGGAGAGGCAGAAACGCAGTCCGACCCTGGCGCGGGTCCGGCGGCGGTGCGCCTGATCGCCGCCACCCAGCGCCCGGTCGAAGAGGCGGTCGCGAAGGGGATTCTTTCGAAGGGGATGGCGGCGGTCGTCAACCGGGTCCTCATCCGCATGCCTCCCCTGCGGGAACGCAAGGAGGACATCTGTCCGCTCATCAACCACTTCCTGCACCAGTTCAACACGCACAGCCCGAAGAAAGTCTACGCCGTCGCCCCGGATGCCATGGAGTACCTGCTCGGCTACGCCTGGCCGGGGAACGTCATCCAGCTGGAAAATGTGATCGAACGGGCCTTTGCGCTCGGTGTGGAATGGGTGATCCAGATCGATGACCTGCCTGCGGAAATACGCGCAGCCGGTGAAATCTCCCGTTTGAGCTGAGCCCTTAATCCGCCAGCATCGGATCCACCGCGACGCGCACATGCGGCCTGAGGCTCCGCGGAGGCCGATCTCCTCAAGACCGGCCCCCTCACCCGCGTTCCGCGAGCGCCGCGGGGGGGGGGCTCAGGAGGCACTCCCGGGCGATGGTTCGGATGCCGCTGTTTGGCGATGCGGCGATAGGCATGTTTGATCTGGCCAAGGCTGGAGTGCCGGTCGACTCCCGGGATGACATAGTAGTTCTTGAGCATGCCACCATCTCCGGCCAACCGAACGGGAGGGCATCGGCCTGCGCCCAGTTCCGACCGAACGCCCGGGGTACCGAAACGGCGTTCGGATCCCCGGGCGGGTTCGGCCGTTCAGTTCATCACACGCTCTTGATTGCGATCTTGCGGGGCGTCGCCTTTTCGACCTTCGGCAGGCTCAGTCGCAATACCCCTTGGTTCAACTGGGCGTCGATCCTGCTCTGGTCGATCACCTCCGAGAGCGTGAACTGCCGGTAGTAGCGCCCGGTCTCGTATTCCAGGACCAAGTATTCCTCGTCGGCGGCTTCCTGCCGCTCCACGTCGCCCGTGATGGTGAGAATGTTGTCGCGCAAGTCAATGTTCATATGTTCCGGCTTCACGCCGGGGATGTCGGCCAAAAGGGTAATGGCTTTCTCCGTCTCGAAGATGTCCACCTCCGGTGTGAACACCAATCCCTGCACCATCTGCTCGGCCGGAGCCGTCACCTCCTGCTTCTCCTTGACTTTGATCTCTTTGCTGTCGGTCATCGATCGGCCCTCCTCCCTGTGACTAGCGCACGCTGATATGACGCGGTTTGGCCGCTTCGGCCTTAGGTACGACGACGGTCAGGACACCGTTCACGAGGCCTGCCTCCACCTGGTCCGGGTTGATCTCCCCGGGCAGGCTGACGACGCGTGAAAAGCGGCCCGCCTCCCGCTCCCGGCGGTGATAGCGGGTGCCGCGGTCTTCCTCGGGGATTTTGCGTTCACCGGCCAGGGACAGGGTGTTGGCGGTGGCCTGGATGTCGAGATCCTCGGAGCGGACACCCGGCAGCTCGGCGCGCAGGATATAGCTGTCTTTTGATTCGGTCAGGTTGACCAACGGGAAGACTCCGGCGGCCGGGCGCACAAACGGGCTCGTAAATCCCTGGTAGAGCCGCTCCATCTGGCGCCGCATGTTTTCGAGCTCCGAGAACGGGTTGCGGGTTTCCCGGCCGGGGGATCCGAAGATGCGTCGGTAGATCATGATTGCCCTCCTTTCGCATGAGTGAATCGAATCGCTTTTTTATGGACTTGTCTGTTACGGACGGAATCTAAAACTTAAACACGATATGTCAAGATTATGATTTTTTCTTTGTACATTAGTTACGATAAATTTTATTGATTTAAAGTAATGAATGGTAAGCGCAACGGTTCCCCCGAGTTCGAGAATCGTATTCGGGTACGTGACCGGGAACGCGTGCGGAGTGACGGCGGGGTGCGGCCGCGTGCCCCACGGGCTGACACGCGGCCGAAGCTCAATTGGTTTTGGCAGGGCCGACGGTCAGCTTCTGGCCGGGGCGAATCGGGTCTTTCGCGGAGATGTTGTTGAGCTTGAGCAGTTGGTCGACCGTCATATCGTGCCGGCGGGCGATGCTGAAAAGGGTATCGCCTTTCTGAACCAGATAGACCTTGGCGACGGGAGCTTTCTCGACCCTTGCCGCCGCGGCCGGGGGCCTGGGCGCCGCCCCTTCGGGCCGAGGTGCGGGGCTGTCGGCCTTGGCGGCGGGAGCCTCCGGCTTGGGTGCGGGTTTGGCGGCCTCCCGCGCGATTTGGTCGATGCGCCGTCCCAGGCTGGATTCGAGTTGGCTGATCCGCTCGGAGAGGGCGGCCAGATCCTTCTCCTTGCGGTCCAGGCGCGCCAACCCGGTGTCGATCCACTCCAGCTTGGCTAATTTTTCCTCGATTTGGTTCAGGCGGGCGTCCATGGCCTTGACCTGGTCTTTTTCAGCCGAGCGGGGAGAGCCCGAGAAAAACATCAAGGCCACGACCACCGCGATCAACAGCCCCGCACCCGCGATCAGGATCGTCTTCAAGGACAGTTTGCCGGCGCTCTCCTCGCCGCCGGCGTAGCGGTTGGACGCCTCCCGCTCTGGGCCCCCCTCGTACTTGCCGCTCATCACAAAATCATCCTTGCGGCCGTCGTCACGCTCCTGCATCGACACGTCTCCTTTTGGGACGGGTTGGCCCTCAGATGGTGGGGACGAAGATTCCATCTCGCCTATATGTAGGATATTCCAATTAGAAAGGCAACCCAAAAGAGGGGGTCAGTTGGTCGACGCGTTTTCCGGGAGGGGAAGCACATTGCCCTCGAAGGTCACGGGGTTTTTGAAGTAGTTATCCGGATCTTTGGTCAGGTCTTGCAGCCGGTACTCGTAGAAACCGATCCGGGCCCGCTTGTTGCGTTGGGAGCCGAACTGCTCGAGCGGCATTTGTTCGAGTTCGCGGATTCTTTTCTCGATGCGCTCTCTTTCGCGTGCGATCATCTCATCGCGCGAGGGTGGAGTGGTCTGATTCGTCTCTTCGGCCTGCTCCGCCGCGCGCTGGCGCTCCTCCTCGAACTCCTGAACGACGGCTTCCGCGGAGGGTTGTTCCGGGCCGGCCTGCGCGCCGGCCGGGGTCCGGGATGGTATTTCCTGGAAGACCACCTTGACGTCTTGGGCATTGTCCGGGGGACGGTTTCCGAAGTGGACCGTTCCGGCGGCATCGACCCAACGATAGATATCCGCGCCGGCTATCGAGAACCCGCACAGCGCCAATAGAGCAACGACGAGCCTGCAGATGGATTTCATGGCCTTGCGCCTTTCTTTAAACCGGGACGACCTGCGATTCGGGCCTCCGCCCAGCCATGTCGGTTGAAACCGCTCATTTCTGTTTCTCCACATAGGCTTTGATCGCGCGTCCCTGCGAGGAGGGCACCAGGTCGAATTTCACTCCGAACCCCTGGGGCCCGCTCCAGGCCACCTTGCCGGGAAGCGTGAAGGGCTGGGAAAAGCTCGGCAGGTTGAAATTGAGGATCACCGTTTCCCCCACCGGGACCCGCTGGTCGGTTTCGATAAAAACCCCGCCGATACTGATATCGAGGATATAGCTTCGAAAGCGGCTGCCCTGAATGCGGTAGTCGGCGTTGATCAGGCACGGCCGACGCGGGCTTTCGCGCATGCTCGGCTCGATGCCT
The DNA here is from genome assembly GCA_041310825.1 of Desulfobacteraceae bacterium. GTDB lineage: Bacteria > Desulfobacterota > Desulfobacteria > Desulfobacterales > SpSt-501 > SpSt-501. Next base: position 14,711 of record JBFYWX010000274.1, read on the forward strand.
TCCAGCCGGACGGTGTTCTCCGGTGGTTCGGTGTCCGGGGTGGCGCTGAGCTGCTCGAGCAAGAGCAACTGCTGATCCTCCGACATATCGATGATCAGCTTGAAAAGGTGCTCGGCCACGCGGTCACCGGCCAGTTGTTTCAGCAGGATGAGCTGATGATCCTTGGGCAGATTGTGGACCAGGTTGAAGAGCTTGGCGGTGATGCCGTACTTGTCAACCGGGTGTTCGGAGTCGTGCATCGGGCCTCCAGCGCTTTCCCAAGCGACTGCGGCATAAAGAATACCTAAATTATAGGCCGATACGCCGGTAAAGTCAAATATTGATATTTATTTTAGATGGTTATTGTTTTTGCGCCGGTTGATCCATCCGGGTTCAGGATGGAATACTCGGTCGTGATCCGGGCCACGCCGCGCACCGTTGCTGCGACCGAGCAATACTTGTCCTGGGACAGCGCAATCGCCTGGGACACGGCCTTTTCCGTCAGCCCGTCGCCCGCCAGCCGGTAGGCGACGTGAATCACGCGATAGGGCCAGGGCGGCTCGGGGTCGTGTTGGCCCGTGATGACGACTTCCAGCAGTTGCAGTTTGAGGCGTTTCTTTTCGAGGATTTCCACCACGTCCACCGCCGAGCAGGCGGCGAGCGCCACCAGCAGCATTTCGGAGGGCTTGACACCGATCCCGTTCGACTGCCCGGACAACACGACGGAGTGGTTCCCCGAGTCGATGCCGACAAAATGCCTCTCCCCGATCCACTTGACGACACTGGTGACAGCCATGCGAGCCTCCTGGTTGCGGTGTGAGGATGGCGGATTCGGGCCGTTCATGCAAGCGCAACGGGGCACGACGGCGGGCCGTTCCCGGCGCCGGACCCACCGCGCCGCGCCGGCTGAGTAAATACCCCAGACTGGAATTAAAGTCGAGCGGCCGGAGACGGAATTGACAGCCGTCGGCATTTCTTGTTTAGTGTCCTGCCAGTCCGAGTGGTTTTCGGTTCGGGTCAAAACCGTTGCGATATCGTCACCGCCGACCGTGGGCGGCGCCGCGGCGCATGGCGAAGCGCGGGACCCCGGCATGGAGCGCAAGACGCCGTTTACGGATGGACACAGGGCCCGTATCCGGAAGACGGATGGACCCAAAAGGAGGACCAGATGACCGAACTGCTGCGAACCCCGCTCTACGAGCGCCACCGCGAGTTGGGCGCCAACCTGGTGGAATTCGGTGGCTGGGAGATGCCCATCCACTATCCCGCCGGGATCGTTCAGGAGCATCTTGCCACCCGCGCCCGGGCCGGGATCTTCGACGTCTCCCACATGGGCCGCATCCGCGTGCACGGGAATGAGGCCCTGGCCTTCCTGCAGCATGTCCTCACCAACAACGCGGCCGCGCTCGAGCCGGGCGAAGCCCAGTACACCATGATTGCCAACCCGGCCGGGGGGGCGGTGGACGATGCCTACCTCTACCGGTTCCTGCCGGAGGAGTATCTCCTGGTCGTGAACGCCTCTAACCGTTCCCGGGTGTGGGAGCACCTGCAGGTGCAGCGCGAGCGCACCCCGTCCGTCGACCTGGAGGAGCTGACCGCCGATCTGGCCATGGTGAGCCTGCAGGGGCCCGCCGCCAAAGAGATCCTGGCGGCCATCGTGGGGGAGGGGCGGGTGCCGGAGCCGATGCGAAACCGCCTCGGCCTGGCGAGCTTCGAGGGGACCCGCGTCATGATCGGCCGCACGGGGTACACCGGGGAGCCGCTGGGATTCGAGATCTTCATCGAAAACGGGCGGGCGCGGGCGCTCTGGGACCGCATGATGGCGGTGGGGGCGCAGCCGGTGGGCCTGGGGGCGCGCGACACCCTGCGGCTGGAGGCGGCGCTGCCCTTGTACGGCCACGAGCTGGGCCGGGATCCCGAGGGGCGGGAGATCCCGATCTTCGCCTGCAGCCTGGCACGCTTCGCCGTGAGCGTCTCGCCGCTCAAGGGCGATTTCATCGGGCGGGAGGCGCTCACCCGCCAGTTCGACGCCTACCGGTGCATCGTCCGGCGCGACTACCGCCTGATCCGCGATCTGCCTCGTATGGTCCGGCCCGTGGCCCTGGTGGACAAGGGCATCGCGCGCGCGGGGGCTGCGGTGTATCACGCGGGAAAACCCGTGGGGGTGGTGACCAGCGGGACCATGGTGCCCTACTGGCAGCACACGGGATCGGGCATCGCCTCGGTCCCGACCGCGGAAAAGGGGATGCGCGCCATCGGGCTCGCGTTGCTCGACAGCGACCGCGTGACGGGAGACGAGATCGAAATCGATATCCGCGGGCGGATGACGCGGGCGCGCATCGTGCCTTACCACCTTCGGAACGAGGCCCCGCCGCGGGCCCGGCCGATTCTGTGGAACGAGCTGCAACCGGAAGGGGGCGCGGCCGGGGCGGCGGCCCCTCTGAGCCGCGCGGCGCGCCGGCTGGTGGAGAGCGCCGTGGCCAACACCCTCTGGCGCCAGCACGACACCATCAACCTGATCCCCTCCGAGCAGACCCCCTCCGCGCTTGTCCGCCTGCTCTCCGCCATGGACCCCGCCGGCCGGTATGCCGAGCACAAGACGGTCAAAGCCTTCAAGGAGGCCGAGGTCTTCTACTACCAGGGCACCGACTTCATCGCCGAGGTCGAACGGCTGCTGGTCGAACAGCTGCGGCAGTTCCTGGGGTGCAGCGAGGTGGAGACGCGCCTGGTTTCCGGGCAGATGGCGAACATGGCCGTTTACAGCGCCATGGTGGACTACCTCAACCTCGCCAACCGCAAAAGCGAGCAACGGCGGCTGCGCAAGGTGATGAACCACCACATCATCAAGGGCGGGCACTTGAGCGCGCAGCCGATGGGCGCCTTGCGGGATTTCGTGGTGCGCGACCTGCGCTCGGAGAAGCCGGCGGTGGTGAACTTCCCGGTGATGGCCGATAACCCCTTCCGTATCGATGTGGCGGAGACCCGGCGGCTGATGGCCGAGCACCGGCCGGAGCTCATCATCCTCGGCAAGAGCATGATCCTGCACCGCGAGCCGGTCCGGGAGCTGCGCGCCGCGATCGACGAGCTCGGGCTCGACACCATCCTGCTCTACGACATGGCGCATGTGCTGGGCCTGGCGGGGCCGCATTTTCAGGAGCCGTTCCGCGAAGGGGCCGACATCGTCACCGGCTCCACCCACAAGACCTTTTTCGGGACCCAGCGCGGCATCGCCGCGGTGCGGTTCACGCGTGAGGAGGCCCGCTTCGAGCTCTGGGAGGCCATTCAGCGCCGGACCTTCCCGGGCAGCGTCAGCAACCACCACCTCGGCTCCCTGCTCGGGCTGCTGATGGCCGCCTACGAGATGAACCACTTCAAAGACGACTACCCGCTCCGGGTCGTCGCCAACGCCAAGGCCTTTGCCCAGGCGATGAACGCCAGCGGCCTCGAGGTGGCCGGGGACCCTTCCATCGCGTATACCGAGACCCACCAGGTGATCGTGAAAGTCGGCTACGGCCGCGGGGCCGAGATCGCGCGCCGGTTGGAGGACAACAACATCATCCTCAACTATCAGGCGGCGCCCGACGAGGAGGGGTTCACCGCGGCCGGCGCCCTGCGCATGGGGGTGCAGGAGATGACGCGCTTCGGGATGGGTCCGGCCGACTTCGCGGAGCTGGCCCAGCTCATGGCCGACTGCATCCGGCGCGACACGAAGGTCAAGGACAAGGCGCGGGCGCTGCGCCGGCGGTTTCTCGAGATGCGCTATTGCTTCGGTGGTGCCGAGATGGAGGAAATGCTCGCGCAGCTGAAGCGCCTGGTGTGAGCGGTCTGCCGGCGGCCGGTGACTTTCGCGGGCGCTATCACCTGCTACCGTAGGAGGGGGGCGCCGTCAGCCGGCGCAGGATCTCCTCCATCGTCGCGTAGTTCCTTTCCAGATCGTGGCACTCGCGGACATAGGCCCTCGCCGAGGCGCCCATCTCCCGGCGCAGACCGGGGTCGACCAGGAGCCGGTCGAGCGCCGCGGCGAGTTCCCGGCCGTCGTGGAGCGGGGCCAGAAACCCGGTGCAGTCTTTGCGGACGGCCTCCGGCACCCCGGCGTTTGCATAGGCCACGACCGGAAGCCCGCAGGACTGGGCTTCCAGGTAGACCATGCCGAGCGCCTCGCGAATGCCGGGGAAAAAGAAGAGATCCGCGGCGCTGTAGCACCGGTAAAGCTCCGGGCGCGGAACGCGGCCGATGAGGCGGACGCGCGCGCCGAGCTGGTCGCGGGCCAATCGCTCCAGACGGTCGCGCTCCCGGCCGTCGCCGGCGATGACCAGAGTGAAACGGCGACCGCAACGGGCGAGCGCGCTGCAGGTGCGAAGGACCACCTCCAGGCCGTCGGCCTTCACCCCCGGGCGGAACATGGCGACCGAGAGGACGACGGGGTCCTCCCCGGCCTCCCAGGCGCTGCGAAGCTCCCGGCGGGCGGCTGGGTCGAAGGTGAATTGCGCGGGGCGAAGTCCCGGGGCCACGTAAGTGACGCGCTCCGCGGGCAGCAGCCGCGTGAGGTTCGCGAAATCCACCCGCTTGTTGGTAAAGAGGTGGCGTGCGGCGAGCAGCGCCGCGCGGTTGAGTTCAAAGCCGAGGCGGGTTTGCAGGTGGCGGCGGCGCCGGGTGGAGTAGATGCCCTGGAAGAGGACATAAGGGACCCCCAGGCGTTGGGCCACGGCCGGGCCCAGCACATCCGGGGCCTTGTAGTAGGAGTGGTAGCTGAACCACAGATCGCAGCGGCCGGCGCCGAACCGCCGAACCGCCCGCTGTCGCTCCCGCAGCACCCGCGGCCAGAGCCAAGGTTTCCAGGTGATCCACCGGCAGCGCAGGGAACTGACCGGGGCGACCGCGTGGCCGCGGCCGGCCAGGTAGTCGCAAAGGCCCACGGCCGTCACCAGGTCCCCGGAGGGGTTCGGATGGCCGAGGGGCTTGAAGGGGGTGTAGAAGCAGATCTTCATGGGAAACGGCAGGGCGGCCCGTCGAAGCGGCAGGTTGGCGGCGCCTGCGGCCGCTCCCACGTCAGTTGAATTCGGGAAACCCGTTTTTTAAAAACCACTCGTTGCGTTCTATGTCGAACTCCCAATTCTGAAGGTCCTTCACCGTGCGAATCTTCGGGTTCCTCTCGGTGAAATAGGTGATCTGAACGACCTGGCCGGCTTGGTGGCCGGCCTCGGTCAGGATCAACTGTTTGACCTCGTAGTCGACCACGCGGACCTCATGGGGCAGGGGTCTCCGACGCCCGGGCGCATCGTCGGTCAGATAAAGCTGAGCCGCTTCGAACTGCGACCAGCGGATCAGCTTTCCGTATTGCTTTACCCGCTCGGCCAGCAGCTCCTGCCGCCGAAACTCAAACGTTGTGGCACACCCGCCCCAGAAAAGGATCACTGCCAACATCCCCGCGCTAAAAGCCTTCATGGTATCCGCCTTTCGTTGCCCTTCAGCATAGTCTATTTTTTGCGAGGCGCCAAGCGCAAAGCAGGCCAAACGGTTGACGGCTAGCGCGCTCAGGGCTATAGCGGTGCATCGGGGTCACACGGTTCGATAACGCTGACGACTTCGCAAAAAACCCAATCTTTGCGTTGCGCTTCATCCCATGGTCGCTGCGGCGTACTGTAAGAACGCCTCGCGACACGGAATTCAAGCCTTGATCGTGGGCTTTTTACCAAGTCGTCTGGAAAAAAGACTTTTTACGAATCCATCAACTGTCTTTGGGGGGGGAATCACATGCCGGCCGTTGCCATCGACGAACTGCGGGGCATCCTGGAACAGGCGGTGGCGGCGGAGCCCCGGCGCCGGGGGACCGCCGGGTGGTGGCGCCGGCCGCTGGTCGCCGCCGCACCGGCCGACGGGCGTTTCGATCTGCTGCCGCGGATCGCCGCCCCCGATCACCTGCTGCCGTGCGACCTCTTGCCGACGGCCCGCTCCGTCGTCGTTTTCTTCCTGCCCTTCCGCAAGGAGCTCGTGCGGGCCAACCGTGCCGGCGAGCGGCCCTGCCGGGAGTGGGGCGTGGCCTACGTCGAGACCAACGAGCTGATCGAGCGGGTGAGCCGGAGGCTGGGGGAATTCCTGGAGGCGCGCGGCTTCCGGTGCGGCCTCACCCCGGCCACGCACAACTTCAACACCCAGACGCTCACGGCGCGCTGGTCCCACAAACACCTCGGCCACCTGGTCCACCTCGGCCGCTTCGGGACCCACCACCTGCTGATCACGCCGGCCGGCTGCAGCGGGCGTCTGGGCAGTCTGGTGACCGAGGCCGAGCTGGGGGAGCATCCGCTGATCGAAACCCGCGAGGCCTGCCTGCTCAAGGCCGGAAAGAGCTGCGGGCTGTGTACGGCCGCCTGCCCGGTGGCGGCCCTCGAAACCGTCGGCTTCGATCGCCGGCGCTGCTGGGAGCGGCTCACGGACAATCGCGCCGGGTTGAGCTATTTTTCGGACCTGCCGGCAACCACCCACGTGTGCGGCAAGTGCGCGGCCATGATGCCCTGCAGCTTCGACAACCCGGTGGCGCGGCTGGAGTCGGCCCGCCGCTGAATTCCACCGCAATTGCTCACCGCGGCAGGGGGTCCCCGTATTCGAAGCGCCCGTTGTCGATGATCACGGCCCCGTCGGAGGGTCGCACGACCCGCCAGAGCGCGAGCCCGTCGCCGGCCTGCCAGATCTGGGTCGTGATCGGCTCGCCGGGGTAGAGCGGGCGCTTGAAGCGGCAGGCGATCCGCCGCAGCCGTTCGGGCGCCCCCGGGCATCGGCGGGCGATGAGCGCCCGGCAAGCGAACCCCAGGGTGCACAGGCCGTGCATGATGGGCCCTGTGAAGCCGGCGGCGCGCGCAAACTCAGGGTCGACATGAAGCGGAAAGGGGTCGCCCGAGAGCCGATAGATCAGCGGCTGATCCGGAGCGGGGCGGGCCGGCACGGCGTCATCGGCCCTGCGGTCCGGGAACGGCACGGGGTGTTTGGGAGCGTCTTCTCCGCCGAACCCGCCGTCGAGGCGCGCCACCATCCTCGCCGTCGTGCGGAAAAGAGGCTCTCCGTCGGGACGGCGGGTCTCGAACTCGGCCACCACGAGGGCTCCGGTAGCGGAGCCCTCGTCATAACAGGCGGTAACGGCACCCTCGGAGATGAGCGCCCCCTCCGTTGGGAGGATGCGGAGAAATTCCATCTCGTGTTCGCCGTGCACGACCCCGGCGGGGTTGAGCTCGATCAGTGCGGCCAGGTGCCAGACAAGCTCGAAGGTCATTGCCGCGCCGAAGGTGGGGATGACCTTCAGGTGCTTCTCGTAGCAGTAGTCCAGCTCCTTGAAGCCGGCGCCAACCCCCACCGCGTAGAGAACGGCATCTTTCCAGTCGTAAGAGCGCGTGACAGGGCCGATCCGCCGGCCGACCGCTCCCAGGTTCAAGCCCATGGCGGCACTCCCTCGCGGAGATGGATTCCCTTGACACCGAAAAGCGGCGGCCGGTGCTCGGAAGGCGATGCCACTTCCGACGCCCCGGCTCAGGGCCGAGGGGGTCGCTCCTCCTCGGGCCCCGGACGGTCGAGCTTCGCATCGATGCGCTGAAGCAGCTCCCGGATGTCCGCGAGGCACGCCAGGACGGTGTCGCGGTCGCCGGCCGGCGGGTGCGGGCTGCTCCCGTGCCCGCCGAGGCTGCGGGCGATTTCGTCCAGCCGGATCCCCAGCGCGACGATGAAATAGATCAACAGCAGAAATCCGAGCTGGCGCTCCCCCCAGCCGAGCTCCCGCCAGCCGACCAGCACCATGGCCAGAAACAGCAGCCCGGTCAGGGTGTAGGGGTGCCCCTCAACCCAGCGCGTGACGGCGGCAAGCAGGCGTTCCATCAGGCGTTCTTGGCCCGCGCCTCGTCCCGCAGCACGCGCCGCAGCACCTTGCCCACGCTGGAGACCGGCAGGGCGTCACGGAACTCGATGGTGCGGGGCCGCTTGTAGCCGGTCATGTTCTCCTTGCAGAAGGCCTGGATCTCCTCGATAGTGGCGGTTTCGCCGGGCTTGAGCTGGATGAAGGCCTTCACCGCCTCCCCGCTCTTGGGGTCGGGAACCCCCACCACGGCGACGATCGCAATCTTGGGGTGCTGGAAGAGAATGTCCTCCACGTCCCGGGGATAGACGTTGAACCCGCCCACCAGGATCATGTCCTTCTTGCGGTCGGTGATGAGGACGTAGCCCTCCGCGTCGATGTGCCCGATGTCCCCGGTCAGGAAGAAGCGTTTGCCCGCGACCGTACGGAACACCTTCTCGTCCTCCTCCGGCCGGCCCCAGTAGCCTTTCATCACCTGGGGACCGCTGACCGCGATCTCGCCGTCCTCACCGTGCGCTATCTCCTGCTGGCCGCTGACCAGGTCCAGGATCTTGATGTCCGTGCCGGGGACCGGGAACCCGACCGAGCCGATCTTGCGCTGGTGCGTGTTGGTCGGATTGGCGGCGGCCACCGGCGATGTTTCGCTCAACCCGTAGCCTTCGAAGATGACGGCGCCGGTCTTTTCCTCGAAGCGCCGGCACACCTCGGGCGGCAGGGGCGCACCGCCGGAAAAGCACCCCATGAAAGAGGAGAGGTCGTACTGGGCCAGCTGAGAATGGTTCGTGAAGGCCATGAAGAGCGTCGGCACCGCCGGCATCAGGGTCGGGCGCTGGCTCTGGACGATTTTCAGCACCTCGGTGAACGGCGGGTTGCCGGCGCGCGGGTCGGGCACACAGATCAGGCGGCTGCCGCTGGCGCAGGCCGAGAGCATGGCGCAGGTCATGCCGAAAATATGATACCACGGCAGCACGCCGAGATAGGTGTGAAACCCCCCGCGCCGTTGACGCTCGGGGGCGGCGCCGGGCGCGTGCTCCAGACGCATCCAGGTGTCGATGGCGGTGAGGTTGGCGGTGAGGTTGCTGTGGGTCAAACAGGCGCCTTTGGGAACGCCGGTCGTGCCCCCGGTGTAGACGATCAGGGCGATGTCCTGCAGGGGATCGACCGCTGCAGGCGGCGGCTGCGGTTTGGCGGCGGCCACCACCTCGTCGAAGAAGAGGTGCCCCGGTTCGTAGGCGGCGGCCTTGGGGATTTTGCCGAGCAGGCCGCCCAGGATCCCTTTTAATTTTGGCAGGTAGGACTTCACCCCGCAGATCACAACCGTCTTGACCGCGGTGCCCTCGATGGCCTTGACCGTGGTCGGATAGAACTGGGGGTGATCCATGCAGAACACCGCCTTGGCCCCGCAGTCCTTGAGTTGGTAGTTGAGCTCCTTGGCGGTATACAGCGGGTTGCAGGTGACGCAGACGCAGCCGGCCTTGAGGATCCCGAAGTAGATGGGCGGGTAGTGCGGCAGGTTGGGCAGAAATACCGCCACCCGATCGCCTTTTTGCACGCCCCGGGAGGCCAGAAAGCTGGCGATCCGGTCGGCGGTGTCCTTCACCTGGGCGAAGGTTCGCGCTGCACCACTGAACACCGTGTAAATTCCGTCGGGGAACTCCCGGGCGGAATCGTCCAAAACCGCAAAAAGAGGTTTTTCGTAACCGGGAATCGTGTGCGGAACTCCCTCGGGCCAGTGAGGGGTGGGCCAACCTGACGTCGGGCTCATCTCCTGCTCCTTTCGTTGTCTGTTTTGGAAAGACCGGGGGTGCGCTGACGAATTAAAGCAGTATAGAGAAAGGCCGCGATGGTGTCAATTTGAATCGAGCCGGCGTGCGCCTGCCGGGAGCCCGGCGCCGACCTCGCCCCGTATCCGCCGGTAAAGCGCCTCGCCGGCGGCGATCCCGAGATCGATGAAGCGGGGCCCGTATTTCTTCCCGGTCGGAGACCGGAAGGTCTCTCTAATCCGTGCCAGCCGCTCCATGCCGGCCGGGAAACGGCGCAGGAACTCAGCCGGGGAGGGCCGGTGGTAGAGCATCATGGACCAGAGCGTGTCGGTGAAATTGTCCGGCCCCCACCGGAACTTGTCGGCATCGTAGAGGCAGTCCGAGAGCAGGGCCGCTTCGCGGGTCTCCACGGCCCAGGTGGGCTTGAAGGCTTCGTGGTTGCGGATGGCGTTGCAGACGTCGGCGAGCTCCCCTGCGCCGACATTTCGGATGGAGAGGACCGCGCGTGCCTGGCGGGCGCTCTCCTCGGCGTGGTTCGGCTGCTTGCGCCGGATGTCGTGCAGCAGGCCCGCGCAGTGGGCGAGACACACCTGTCGCCGCCTCACGCGTTCGGGCCAGCCGGCTGCCCGGGCCTCGATCCAGGCCAGTGCCCCGGCCTCCAGGGCCACTTTACGGGCATGCGGCAGGCCGTGGCCGAAGTCATCCTCCAGCAGATCGGCCGCCGCGGCCGCCAACTCCATGATCAGGGGGGTGGTTTCAAACAGGCCGGCGGAGAGCCTCAGGGCGGGGGCTTCCCGGCGGTAGAAATCCGGCTCCGGCAGCTGCGAGACGATGTCGCGGGCCCGCTCGCGCAACGCCAGGTAAAATGGCCTCAGGTCGGTCATGAGTTGGAGCGGTCGGCGCCGTACGATGGGGCACCCGCCGGTCACGGGTCGGGGGGCCGACGCCCCGGGTGCGGGGGGGCCGCCGAGGGCGCGGGTCAGCTCTCCGTCAGCGCGAACGGGCGCCCGCAGACTTTCCAGCGTCCCTCTTCCCGCTGCAGGTGGAGGGTCGCTTCGACCCGATGGGGCTTGGTCAAGTCGAAGAGCGCGCCGACGGCGCCGAAAACCGGGTTGATGGCGCGTTTGCGGGTGGCCGTCAGAAGTACTTCCGCCCGCCCGTCCTGTTCGCGCAGGGTGCGGGCCTCGACATCGAAGAGCTGCTGCTTCATGTACTCGAAACCGAAGCCCAGGGTGCGGGCCTCATCGCCGATGCGCTGCAAAAAGGCGCGGGTGGGATCGGGCGCTTCCGTGCGGCTCAACTCGCTGCAGAGCCGCTCCGCCATGGTGGGGTCCAGCCAGAAATAGGCCCGGGCGAACTCGACGGCCGCCTTATCTGGGGTTTCGCGGGTTTCGTTGATGATCAGGAGCCCTTGCAGGATCAGCGCCAGAATGAGGATCGAGGTGAATGTCAGGAACTTGCCGCCGCTATCCATGAAACTGCCCTCCTTTGAACCATTGCAGGCGTTGCGCCTCGTCCGGCAACGCCGCCCGCATCGCGGCCGTCGGCCGATTCCGGCCCTTTCGTCTAACATGCTTGCCCACGGAAGACAAGATTTTTTTAAACGGCGGCGGTGATGGCGGCCCCTATCGCAGAAGGCAGCGCTGAACCCACGGGGCGGCCCGCCGCCGCAGGGCCTCCATCTCCGCCGCCGAGGGCGACGGGTCGGTGCCCGCGAAGAAGTCGGGCCGCAGCATGCGTCCGGGCCGAGCCGGTTGCAGGGCATAGAGCCGGCTGCCGCTGATGAGCCGGGCGATGCGCTCGATGACCGCAGGGGTGATCAGCGGGTGCGCGCACGTGGTGCGAAACTCGTAGTCGACCCCGGCTTCCATCACCCGGCGGATGCCCTCGCCCACCGCCGCGGCATCGCACCGGCGGGAGAAGCAGCCGGCATAGCGCGCGAGATCGGTCTTGATGTCCATGGCCAGGTAATCCACCAGCCCCTCGGCGACGAGCCGCCGGATCACCCGCGGCCGGCTGCCGTTGGTGTCCAGTTTGACGGCGTAGCCCATGGCCTTGAGGCGGCGGCACAGCGCCGGCAGGCCGGGCTGCAGGGTGGGCTCCCCCCCGGAGAGGACAACCCCCTGGAGCAGTCCCCGGCGCTCTTGCAGAAAGGCCTCGACCGCCGCGGTCGAAAGACCCATCCCCCCGGGGGCGGGCCGGGCGACCAACTGGGGGTTGTGGCAATAGGGGCAGCGGAAGTTGCATCCGGTGAGAAACAGGACGGCGCTGATCCGGCCGGGAAAGTCGATCAGGGAATGTTTCTGAAGGCCGCCGATCTGCATGCAGGAGGTTCGATCCTATCTTAAGCCCCGGCGGAGGTCTGCATCCTCCGCGCCTTCCATGCCGCCCCCTCCGGCCCGCGACGCCCGCTTCCGGTCAGGATGCGGCTTGGCGGCCGGGGGCGTCTTCAAACGCGGCCTTCCGGCCGGGGGGGCGTGGTGCGACCGGGCGCCGATAGGCGATCCGGCCGGAGGAAACATCGGTCGCCTCGCTGCAGCGGGCGCAGCGGGGCTGCTCGCCGTCGAGATACCCGTGGGTCGGGCAGACGCTGAAGGTCGGCGTGAGCGTGAAGTACGGCAGCCGGTAGCGGCCGGCGATCGTTCTGACCAGCGCGCGGATGGCGGCGGTGTCCTTGACCTGTTCGCCGAGGAAGACGTGCAGGACCGTGCCGCCGGTGTACTTGGCCTGGAGTTCGTCCTGAAGCTGCAGGGTCTCGAACAAATCCTCCGTGTAGCCCACCGGGAGCTGGCTGGAGTTGGTGTAGTAAGGGGCGGCCCCGCAGGCCCTCACATCGGCATCGTTGGCGCTGCGGATGGCCGGGAATTTATGCCGATCCAGCATGGCCAGCCGGAAAGAGGTGCCCTCGCCCGGGGTCGCTTCCAGGTTGAACAGGGATCCGGTTTCGGCCTGCAGGCCCGCGATCGCCTCCCGCAGAAAGTCCATGACGCGCAGGGCGAATTTCTGTCCCTCGGGCGTGCCGATGTCCCGGTCCAGGAAATTGAGGCAGGCCTCGTTCATGCCGATGATGCCGATGGTTGAAAAGTGGTTTTTCCAATAGAGACCGCTGCCGTTCTTGATCTCGCGCAGGTAGAACTTGGAGTAAGGATAGAGGTTTTTGTCGGTGAACTGCTCGAGCACCTTGCGTTTGATGGACAGGCTCTCGGCCGCCAGCCGCACCATGCGGGCGAGGCGGGCGAAGAAGGCGCTCTCGCCGTCGCTCAGGAATCCGATCCGCGGCAGGTTGATCGTTACCACACCGACCGATCCCGTGAGCGGGTTGGCGCCGAAGAGACCGCCGCCGCGTTTGAGGAGCTCGCGGTTGTCCAGGCGCAGCCGGCAGCACATCGAGCGCGCATCCTCCGGGGACATGTCCGAGTTGACGAAATTGGAAAAGTAGGGGATCCCGTATTTCCCCGTCATCTTCCAGAGCGGCTCCAGGGTCGGGTTGTCCCAGTTGAAATCGGCCGTGATGTTGTAGGTTGGGATCGGGAAGGTGAAGACCCGTCCCTTGGCGTCGCCCTCCATCATGACCTCGGCGAAGGCCCGGTTGATCGCGTCCATTTCGGGCTGGAACTCGGCGTAGGTCTCGGCGCGCTCGCGCCCGCCCACCACCGCCGCCTGGTCCCTCAAGGTCGCCGGCACCGTGAGGTCGAGGGTGATGTTCGTGAAAGGCGTTTGGAAGCCCACCCGGGTCGGTATGTTGATGTTGAAGATGAACTCCTGCAGGGCCTGTTTGACCTCCTTATATGCCAGCCGGTCGGCGCGCACGAAAGGGGCGAGGAGCGTGTCGAAGTTGGAGATGGCCTGGGCCCCGGCGGCCTCGCCCTGGAGGGTGTAGAAGAAATTGACGATCTGCCCCAGGGCGCTTCTCAGGTGCATGGGCGGTGAGCTTTCGACCTTGCCCTCCACCCCCTTGAAGCCCTGGCGCAGGAGGTCCATCAGGTCCCAGCCCACGCAGTAGACCGAGAGCAGGTTGAGATCGTGAATGTGCAGGTCGCCCTCCGTGTGCGCCCGCCGGATTTCGGGCGGGTAGATCGAATTCAGCCAGTACTCGGAGGTCACCTCGGAGGAGATGTAGTTATTGAGCCCCTGCAGGGAGTAGCTCATGTTGCTGTTTTCGCGGATTTTCCAGTCGAGCTTCTGGATGTAGTGGTTCACCAGGTCGACGTTGGCGCGGGTCGTGATCTTGCGGATCTGGGCATGCTGTTCGCGGTAGAGGATGTAGGCCTTGGCGGTCTTGTGAAAAGGGGAGTCGAGCAGGACGCGCTCGACGATGTCCTGGACCTCCTCCACCTTGGGGGTCGGCCCCAGCCGAAGCTCGTGGGCCAGGGTCAGCACCCGCAAGGTCAGCTTTTTGGCTTCCCGTTCCGTGAATTCGCCCGTGGCGCTTCCGGCCTTGGCGATTGCTGCGGTGATTTTGGATGAATCGAACTCGACAACTCTCCCATCCCGCTTTTCAATCGATTCGAACACGCGACCGTCTCCTGGGGTTTGATAAGTTCAGCATGGTGAGTTCGACCTCGCGCACGGCAAAACCGGATTGACCTGGCCTATGTCGAAAGGATCCTTTCATTGGTTGCAGTCGTATCTCGGGCGAGGGCGTTCGGACGAGGGCCGTTTTGATGATGCAAGTCATTTATACACAATATCTGGGTGGCTGTCAAGAAAATCATTCAACATATAGTGGTTACAGTAAAATCTTAAGGCGATGGACCGATGCCGTGGGAAAGGGCCGATCGGAGTGGTCGGCGGACTCATGCGGGTGGACAGGCCGGCCCCGGCGGGAGCAGGTCCGGCCGGATTCGTTATATCAATTTAATATAATTTGAAAAAACGGATTAATTCTAAAGTTTCGGCACCACCCCAACGACGGGGCCGGCATCACTCCGTCACCCAGATGAAATCGGCGATGGCCGGATCGATGGGGGCGCCGGCCGTAACGAGGTAGAGGGTGCGGTAGGGCAGGTGGTTGCGCTGGTGAAGCCGCTCCGGTATCCCGTACCGATACTGGATGTGGCCGTTTCCCGCCAGGATGACCAAGAGATCGGCGTTCACGGCCGCGGCCGCCTCCGCCATGGCCTCGTCCCAGACGCACTGCGCCAGGTAGAAATCCTCGAAGCGGGTGTTCCGGAACCCGTGCTGGGCAAAGATTTTTTCGGCATACTCGCGGTGGGCGGAAACCCCGGTGTCGATGTCGCGCGGAAGGAACTGCTTTTCGTGATCCGGGAGGTGCTCGATGCCGCCCGTGCGGATCTTGGGCGGCAGATGGAAGGGCAGGTTCAGCCCGAAAACAGGAATGCGTTCGCGGCGGGCGAAGTCGAGGATCTCGCGGTAGAGCCCGTAGTCGAAGCGCCAGTTCGCATACCAGTGCGTGCGGCGCAAAAACGCCTCCTCTGCGAGGTCGCCCGCCGACCAGAGATCGAGCACGGACTGATAGGAGCGGTCGAACATTTCCAGACCGAGCGCCAGCCGCACCCCGCTCGCGTGCAGCGCACGGATCACCCGCAGCTGGACCGCGTGATGGGCGGCGGAGGTGTGCTGCTCGCCGATGTAGACGACTCTTGCCGTGCGTGCCTCGCCCACCATCGCCTCGAAGCTGACCGCCGCACCCGTCCGTCCGTCGATGATGGTTCCGGGCGGGGGACCTTCGGCCGGCGCTTCGGTTCGGATGGGCATGGCACAACCTCCCGCCGCCACGACGGCCGCGATCAGCAGGGCCGACAGGATTACCGCTCCGCCGCGGCGGCGCCCCGCGGCGTGTCGGGCTGCGATCGCTTGCATTTGGGGAGCCATCGCGATAGTCCTAGTCTTGGAATGCGCCTGCATTTTGTGGGGCGCGGCATCTTGCCGCGCCCTGATGATGGATAGAAGCCGTTTCCAGACGAGGGGCTCTTCCGTATCGGCTGGATGGACTGCAGCGCCAACCCCGGTTTCAGGAAGACTCCTCATTGAACGCTGCCCGCCGCAGGAACTTGCCGGGTCGGCTTGGGGCGGCGCAGACCTTAGAGACCAAGGGTTACCTCGTTGCCGCTTCTCCACAGCCAGTTGAGGCCCCCGCGCAAGTCCCTCATATTCCGCCTGCACCCGGCAGTGGGGGTATCTCTCGCGCTGTTGGCGTTATCCGCTCTTCTGGTCTTCGGTCTGATCGGCCTGTCGGTCGCCCGGGCGGAGGAGGCCTTTCGCGGCTACGCCTGGGTTCCCCGCCTGCTTGTGATCGCCAGCGCCGGTCTCATCTTGACCACCCTGGTCAGGCTCCTTCGCCGACGTCTTTCCCGGACCCTGCGCCGACCCTCCGCTTAGGCAGGGTGGCCGTACCTGGAAAACCTCATTTCCCGCTCGGTCCGGCCATGACCACCTTCAGGATGGCCAGGAACTGCTCCGGTGGGATCAACCCCGGGCGGTGGCCGATGACGGCCCCGTTCTCGTCCATGAACCACGAGTCCGGAAGCCCCTTGACTCGGAAAAGGGAGGCGATCTCCTTGTTGCGGTCGGAATCGACCCGGATGGGGATGAAGTTGCGGTTCAAGGCGGCCACCACGGCGGGGTCCTTGAAGGTCTTGCGATCCATCTCGACGCAGAACGTGCACCAGTCGGCATAGAAGTGGAGGAAGACCTTCTTCGTCTCCGCCTTGCTGCGCGCCATACCGGCCTCATAGGTGTGCCACTCGATCTTGTCGGCTGCGGCCAGGCCGCTTGCGGCCCCGCCCGCCAACAGGGCCAGCAGGAGCACCAGCACCGCCCAGGTCTTCATTCCTCACGCCTCTCCCTACTGAAAAATTGCCAGAAAAATCAATATAACATCGCCTAAGCCGGGTGGCAAACGAGAGAAGCGGGTGTTGCCGGAAAGAAGCGGACCGCACCGAGAGTTTATCGCCGGCAGAAAACCCGGATCGTTGCCCTCCCGCTGATCGGCGAACGGTCATGCTTTAGTCGCATGAAAAAATTCTCCCGGTACGCGCCATCCTTAAAAAATTACCATCCGGTCGATTCCCCAATGTATGTCCCCCTCTGTTCCCTCCAGAAAGCATGAATTATCAACTGAATTGACGCTAATACTCTAAAATGGTAGATTACTCGGCAAGACATATAACCGAGTGATGATCATGGATAAATACGTTTCGCACTGGCTGAATTAAGCGGAGCATTGGCGGACGAACAGATAGATCTGCTGGCCGAACTTACGGCCTATAACATCGACGCGCGATACGGCGACTACAAGGAAAGCCTGTCAGAGGTCATCGACATCGAAAAGGCCAAAATCCTGTTTGAGCAGACACAGGAGTTGTTCCAATGGCTATGCACGAAGATCAGGTAGATGGGATCATCCAGGGGTTTATTGCCCGACTCGAACAAGAGATTCCGGTTCAGGAGGTTATCCTGTTCGGGTCCTATGCACGGGGTGCTCCACAAGAACACAGCGATATCGATCTGGCGGTCATCTCGGACTGGTTCGAAGGCAAACCAGCCATTGAAAACCTCACGTTTTTAGCACGTATTGCTTCTCGTTACAGTACGTTGATAGAGGCGTTGCCGTTTACCCAAAAAGAATACCAGAAAATCGATCAGCGAAGCCTTCTGTCCAGAATTGTCCGGACCGGAAAAAGGTACAAGACAGTTCATTGACATACTGCGTACTCCACCGCAACCGGGCCACTCGTCCCATCAACGGATAGGCCCTGTGAACGGGTAGCCAACCCAATGCACGTAGAGGTGTATTTCACCACGTTGGGTCAGGTCCAGGGAGTACCGCGTCATGCCGGACATGCTTGTCAAACTCTATGACCTGCCCGACCTGCATGGACCGCTTTGCAGGACCCGGGGAATCGGAATCGAGACCCGCCGCCCGAATTCATGGGAGAAATCCATTCTGTTGGAATGGGTGGGCAGCACCTTCAGCAGCGCCTGGGCGTTGGAATCTGAAACAGCCTTCGCCGCCAACCCTCCCTCCTGCTACATCGCACTCGAAAAAGACTCGCTGATCGGGTTTGCCTGCTACGACTGCACCCGGAAAAATTTTTTCGGCCCGACCGGTGTCGCTGAAAACGCGAGAGGCAAGGGCGTTGGGTTGGCGCTGCTGCTGGCGTGCCTGAACGCGATGCGGGATGACGGCTACGCCTACGCCATCATCGGCGGGGTGGGCCCGGCGGCGTATTATGCGAATACGGTCGGCGCAACCCTGATCGAGGGATCTTCCCCGGGGATCTACGATTTCAGGCTGACGCAAAAAACGCCTGCGCCCGACCGCCGCACGTGATTTGCTCTCGGCCGAGGAAGCCGTTCATGAAAAGAATCCGGACCCCTCTGATGGAGTATGCCTTCCTGAATTCAGGCTCTGACACTACTTCAATTCGCAATTGCCGATCAATGGAAGCCGGTGGGGCGAAAACACAAGCTTGTTGACAGGGAACAAGATAATGCGCTATTCTTTTTGTAAAGAAACTTAATTTTGTAGGAATTTATCGAAATGTTTGCAAAAGTGTCCAAAAAAGGCCAGGTCACGATCCCCAAGCCGATCCGCGAAAAGCTGAAAATCCACGACAACGGGGGCGTTTTGTTTCTGATCGAGGATGACGAGGTGCTGCTACAGGGGGTCCCCGGCGGCCGAAACGATGAACTCGCCGGGTCGCTCAAGCAGTATGCCGACAATTACGTTGCGCTCGAAAAAGTGCGAAAAAAAATTCAGGGGAAAATCGCCCGCGATGCCGCCCGAGAAGGTTTATCTGATTGACACCAATGTCGTTTTGCGCTTTCTGCTTGACGATCATGCGACATTCAGCCCGAAGGCCAAGCGGTTCATGCAGGATGTCTTCAACAAGGGCAGATCAGCGACGCTTCCGGCAGTTGTTCTCGTCGAGTGTGTTTACGTTCTTGAAAAGTTCTATCGGGTCCCACGAAGCGACATCGTCGATAATCTGAGCAGACTCCTCACCTACCCGGGAATCGTCAACTCCGACCGAGCCGAGTTGCTGAAGGCCCTGATACTGTACCTGCATTCCGGCACGGATATCGTCGACTGCATTCTTGCCGCCTCCTCCACAGAGCAGTCCTTGGTTGTCTCCTTCGACAAGGATTTCAGCAAACTCAGGGCGCACACCGAGAGTTTATAGCCGACTGAATCCCGGATCGTTGCCCACCCCCTGAGCGTCCCGGCTGACGGCCGAGCGGCCCTGCTTAAACCTCTTAAAAAATTCTCCCGGTACGCGCCCTCCTTAAAAATCACCCTCCGGCCGGGCTTTCCGCAGGCCTTGCTTAATTTGGCAAATTCGATCAGAGGCGTGCCATCGGGTGCCGGGAGCGTCCCTATCGGCAGCTTCTAATTGTGGTTCGAATCGGCGAAATACTTGATCATCATCTCGCCGAGTTCCTTGGAGCGAAGAGTGGCCGCTTCCACGGCGTTGATCAGGGTGGTGCGCAGCCCGCCCTTCTCGAGCGTGTGAATACCGGCGATGGCCGTGCCGCCGGGCGAGGTGACGCGGTCCTTCAGCTGGCCCGGGTGCTCGCCGGTTTCCATCAGCAGCTTGGCCGCGCCCAGGACGGTCTGGGCGGCGAGGAACTGGGAATCCTTGCGGGACAAGCCCATCTTCACCCCGGCGTCGGCCAGCGCGTCCACGATGATGAAGATGTAGGCCGGCCCGCTGCCGCTTAGGCCCGTGATGGCATCCATCAGATAATTCTCGCGCAGGAACACGGCCTTGCCCACGGAATTGAAGATCGCCATCGCCAGCTCGACGTCTTCCTTCTTGGCGTGCTTGCCGGCCGAAATCGCGGTGGCGGACTCCTTGACCGAGGCGGCGATGTTCGGCATGACCCGGATCAGGCGCAGCTCCTTGTGCAGCAGGGACTCGATGGCCCGCAGCGGGACGCCGGCGGCGATGGAGATGACGAGCTTGGACATGTCCAGATGATCGGCGGTTTCCTTCAACACCTCCGCCATGAGCTGCGGCTTCACCGCGTAGATGACGACCTCCGACTGTGCGGCGGCCTCCGCGTTGCTCGGGCTGGTGCGAACCCCGTAGCGGGCGCGCAGCTCTTCCAGCCGCTCCTCGCGGATGTCGGTGCAGAGGATATCCGCCGGCCTCGCCGATCCGGATTGCACCAGGCCGCTCACCAGGGCCTCGCCCATGTTGCCGCACCCCAAAAAACAAAGCTTCTTGTCGATCAACTTGCCCACGGCGGCCTCCTTCAATAACTTTCAAAGTAGAATCGAATATTTATGGACTCACGCCCCGATAGTCAAGCACTATATCAGCGGCGGCACCGTTTGCGCTTGACACGCGGGCGGCGCGAGGGTATAAATGGTCTAACCATTACAAGAGACCTGCGACGGATACCCTGCCATGTTTCAAACCGCCAAACCCACCAAGGTCTTCCAGGAAGTGGTCGCCCAGATCGAGGAGGCCATTCTCGCCGGCCGCATCGAAACCGGCCAGACCCTGCCGTCCGAGCGGGACCTGAAAGCGATGTTTCAGATCAGCCGCGGAACCCTGCGCGAAGCCCTGCGGGTGTTGGAGCAGAAGGGGCTGATCGAGATCCGTTTAGGTGTCGGCGGCGGCTCCGTGGTGCGGGCCATGGATGCCGGACGCGTCAGTGAAAGCCTGGGGCTGCTCATCCGCTCGCAGAAAGTCTCATTGAACCACCTGGCCGAATTCCGTGAGGCGGTGGAGGGCAGCATTGCCGCGCAGGCGGCTGAGCGGCGCTGCGCGGCCGACATCCGCCAGCTGCGAGCTTTGCTGGAAATCGCCCGTTCCTGCGTGCAGGCCGGTTGCAGGCGGCGCGACGAATTCCTCGAGGTGGACAAGCAGATCCACATGACCATCGCCGCCACCACCCGGAACCCGATTTACCAGAGTGTGCTCACCTCCATTCACGACAACATCCACCGTTATTACGACCGCTTTCTGTCGATGGACGACCCGGAACTCCAGGAAAACTGCCGCGATCTCTGCGAGCTGGTCGATGCGATCGAAAAAGGGGCCGCCGATGACGCCCGGCGGCTCGCCCGCGGACACGTGCAGCGCTTCAACGGCTACATGCA
>JBFYWX010000277.1:0-4569 GCA_041310825.1 Desulfobacteraceae bacterium
GTCTTGTTCAGCTGCTCCAGGGTGAAGACCGGGCCGTCCTTGCAGACGAACTCCTTGCCGATGTTGCAGCGGCCGCACATGCCGATCCCGCACTTCATCCGGTTCTCGAGCGACATGATGATCTTGTCGTGCGGATAGCCGAGCCGGTCCAGCACCGGCTGGGTGAACTTGATCATGATCGGCGGGCCGCAGACGATGGCGTAGGTGTCGTTGCCGGCGGGCGGGGCCTTCTTTTCCGTAACGGCGGGCACGAAGCCCACGTTGTATTTCCAGTTCGGGTCGCTGGTCGCATCTACCGTGATGTGCATGTGGATGTCGTCGCGCTGCTCCCAGGCGGCGAGCTCCTCGCGGTACAGGAGCATGCCCGGGCTGCGGGCGCCGTAGATCACGTGGATCTCCCCGAAGGTCTTGCGGTTCTCCGGCTGCAGCATGTAGACGATGGATGAGCGCAGGGTCGTGAAGGCAAACCCGCCGCCGATGATGACGACGTTCTTGCCCTGCATCCGCTCCCAGGGATACCAGTTGCCCATCGGCCCGCGGATGCCCATGACGTCCCCGGGCTTCATGGCGTGCAGGAACGAGGAGACCCGGCCGACCTTGTTGACCGTGAACATCACGAAGCCCTTTTCGGTCGGCGAGGAGGCGATCCCGATCGGGATCTCCCCCTGGCCGGCGATCGAGAGCTCGGCGAACTGCCCGGCCTTGTAAGCGAAGCGGGTCTCGTCTTGCGGGTCCAGAAAACTGAACCGGAAGGTCTTGAGATTCTTGTCCTCGGTTTCGACGGTGATCGCGTCGATACGCACCGGGTAGGGCAGGTAGGGGTTGTGCACGTCAAAATCCTCCCTCGTCAGTCAATCGCGCAGGCCTCGCCGGAGGCGGCGAGCGTGTTCATCATGCCGCACACCCGGCGGATGTCGATGTTCACCGGGCACAGGCGCACGCAGCGGCCGCAGCCGACGCACTGGATCCCTCGGTCGTACTTGTCCACGAAATATTTCAGCTTGTGCATGAAGCGCTGGCGCACGCGGTGCAGCTTGGTGCCGCGCGGGTTGTGGCCGGTGCCGTGCAGGGTGAAGAGCGGGTACATGCAGCTGTCCCAGTTCCTGAAACGCACGCCGGCCTTGCCGCGGGTCTCGTCCTGGATGTCGAAGCACCAGCAGGTGGGGCAGGCGTAGGTGCAGGTGCCGCAGTTGATGCAGGCGAACGACACCTCCCCCCAGAAGCTCGCGTTGTAGAGGCCGGTGGTCTCGCCCGCTTTCAGGTTGTCGGTCTGGACCTGCGAGGTGATCTTGGCCTCGGCCGCCTGGCGCATCGCGGCCAGGCGCTCACCGGAGGTGGCGTCGGCCGCTTGAGTCCAGCCCCCGGCCGCCACCCAGGCGGCCCCTTTTTCGGTCAGGACGTTGGCCAGGAAATAGTCCCCCGCGTCGGAAAGGAGCACGTCCAGCCCCTCCTCGTGGTAGGGACCGCAGCCCGCGGTCGTGCAGAAGCAGCTGCTGCAGGGCGACTCGCAGCCAAGCCCCACGAAGGTGGTGGCGTTGTAGGCTCTCAGCCAGTAGGGGTCCTGATAGTCGGGGGTGTCGAAGTTCATCCGTACCAGGACGAAGGCCTTGGCGTCGCAGGGGCGGATGCCGATGACCGCACGGGGCCGTGTGTCCGCCGGGGCCTCTTTCAGGACGTGGGCGTCCGGCCGGCTCTCGTCGAGGCTGTAGGTGAGCATCACCTCGGTCTGGGGATAGACCAGATGCTTGGGGGAGAGCCGGGTATTCAGGCAGGAGAAGTCCGGCAGTTGCCCGTTTTCCAGGTGCTTGAAACTGTGGAACTCCTTTTCCTTTACCGGACCGAACTGTTGAAAATGGCCGGCCGCCTGTTTCAGGCCGCTCGGCCACTCCTTTTTCGGAATCACGATCATCTTCATTGCCGGTTGCCTCGTTGCGTCAATAGGGTCTGGTGCGGAAGGGGGCTCCCGCGCTACTTGATGAAATCGTTCGGGTCCTGGGGCTTGTAGGTGTCGAGCGGCGGTCGCACCTCCAGGCTCAGTCCCGCTTCCCAGCCGAACAGCTCCAGGCAGTCCTTCTCGAGCTTCTTGGTCAGAACGCGCATGTTGATCCCCACCGGGCAGGCACGCTCACAGGCGCCGCAATCCGTGCAGCGGCCGGCGCAGTGGTAGGCCCGCAGAAAGTGAAACGTGCGCACGTCCTGCGGGTCCAGGCCCTTGCCCACCCACTGCGGCCGGGATTCGTCCACGAAGCAGGTCGGGCAGTAGCAGAGCGGGCAGGCGTTCCTGCAGGCATAGCAGCGGATGCAGGGGGCGAGCAGGTCGTCGAAATACTTCTGCCGCTGCCCGGGGTTCATGGCCTCGATGCCGCGCACATCGGCGTAGCGGTCCACCCCCTGCTGCTCGGCCACCGGCGCGGCCGCCAGTTCGTCGTGGATGACCGGATTCCGGTGGATGCACAGGCTGCAGTTGTGCTGGAGCACGTCCTTTTTCGCGAAGCTCTGGCTGAACCCGTCGCCCGTGGCGGTGAGGGTGGTTTCGTCCTCGACGACCGCGGTGATCTCCCCCGGGCATTTCAGCGCAATCTTGCGCTTGTCCACCATGCCGAGGCAGGGCACGCCGATCACGACCAGCTGCTCGCGCTTGATCTTGTTCTCGATGATGTGGGTGACAATGTTGCGCGAGTCGCACCCCTTGGCCACGATCCCGATCTTCTCCTTGCGGTCGGTCAGGTAGTTGGCGAGATTGATCCCGCAGTGGCTGTCCCAGACCAGCGCCTGCGCCTGGGCCGGGTTCTTGGCGAAATGCGGCTCGTTCATCATCGGCAGGGTCCCTTGACGGAACCCGATGACCATCTCCACCGTGCCGGCGGTCAGCAGCCGGGAGGCGATTTCCCTGATCTTTTCGGTGTAGCTCAACATGTCAGGCCACCTCAGCCAGTTTCTTCGTGGAATTCAGGTTCGGCCCCAGCTCTTTGACGGCGTTCGTGATCTGGGTGACCACCTCGACGAACTTGGTGGATTCCGCCGAGGAGATCCAGGAGAACTGCAGGCGGCCGGGTTCGATCCCCATGTGCTCCATGAGGTTCTTGAACAAAGCGAACTTGCGACGGGCGTAGTAATTACCTTCCAGGTAATGGCATTCGCCGGGATGTCACCCGGAGACCCAGACCCCGTCCGCCCCCTCGCGCAGTGCGGCCAGGAAGAACTTGGGGTCCATCCGTCCGGTGCAGGGGATGCGGATTACCCGGATGTTGGGGGGGTATTCCATGCGGCTGACGCCGGCGAGATCGGCGGCGCCGTAGCTGCACCAGTTGCAGAGGAAGGCGGCGATTTTCGGTTCCCAGTCACTCATGTTAGTCTCCTTCACACAGCTTCGCTGAGGTTGAAAATCTGGGCGAAGATCTGGTCGTTGTCGAAGCCCTTCAGGTGGATGGCCCCGGAGCGGCAGGAGGCCACGCACAGCCCGCAGCCCTTGCAGAGCACGGGGTTGACCTGTGCCCGGCCGGCAAACGGCCCTTTTTCGGTCCAGGCCGGGGCGGAGTAGGGGCAGATCGACACGCACACCCCGCACTGGCTGCACATGCGCTGGTCGACTTCGGCCACCGTGCCGCTGGTGAAGATCTTTTTGCGTGACAGCAGGGTCACAGCGCGCGAGGCGGCGGCCTGCCCCTGGGCGATGGCCTCGTCGATGGGCTTCGGGTAGTGGGCCAGCCCGCAGAGAAAGACTCCGTCGGTCGCAAACTCCGAGGGGCCGAGCTTGGCGTGGCGTTCCACGAAGAAGCCGTCGGCGTTGAGCGGTACCTTGAAGAAGTTGGCGAGCTGCTCGTCGCGGTTGGGCAGGATGGCCGTGGCCAGGGTGATCAGGTCGGCTTCGAGCTCGAGCGGCCGCCCCAAAATGTGGTCGGTCACGGAAACCAGGAGCTTGCCGTTTTCCACCCGGACCTTCGGCTTGTCCTCGCGTGCAAAGCGGATGAAGATCACCCCCAGGGAGCGGGCTTTCTTGTAGAGCAGCTCGCGCTCCCCGTAGGTGCGCATGTCCCGGTACAGAACGAAGACGTTCATCTCCGGGTTCAGCTCCTTGAGATGGATGGCGTTGTCCACGGAGTGCGTGCAGCACACGCGCGAGCAATAGGGTCGCTCCGGTTCCCGCGAGCCGACACATTGAATGAAAACCGCACTGTTGAGCGTTTTGAGGGCCGGGTCCCCGGCCATCAGCCGGCGGTCGAGGTCCAGGCTGGTGACGATCCGCGGGTCGGTGCCGTGGCCGTATTCCGTCGGCCGGTAGGGGGCGCCGCCGGTGGCCACCACCGCCACGCCGTGCTCGAGCACCGCCTCCTTGCCGTTTGCGGATAACGTGGTCTTGAAGCTGCCGACGAACCCATCGACGCTGGAAATGGCGGCGCCCAGGTGGACGTGGATGTTTTCGTCGCTGTGAACCTCCGCGACCATCTCCGCGAGTTTCTGCTGGACATCTTCGCCCGCGGCGGTGCGGAAAAGGTTGAGGGCCTGGCCGCCCAATCGATCGCTTTTCTCGACGATGTGGGTTTCGTAGCCCTGGCGGGCCAGATTTTT
>JBFYWX010000281.1:0-3783 GCA_041310825.1 Desulfobacteraceae bacterium
GCTAAATGCGCAACGGTACGAATGGATACAACGCCGCCGACCTCGAGGTCCTGAGGGGGCTTGAGCCCGTGAAGCGGCGGCCGGGGATGTACACCGACACCACCCGGCCCAACCACCTCGCCCAGGAGGTGATCGACAATGCCGTGGACGAGGCCATCGCCGGCTTCGCCGACCGCATCGAGGTCACCCATTTCAAGGACGGCTCCATCCAGGTCATCGATAATGGCCGCGGCATGCCGGTGGACACCCATCCGGAAGAAAAAGTGTCGGGCGCCGAGGTCATCATGACCCGCTTGCATGCGGGGGCCAAGTTCGGCACCAAGAACTATCAGTTCTCAGGGGGGCTCCACGGGGTCGGCGTTTCCGTGGTGAATGCGCTCTCTGCGAAACTCGAGGTCGAGATCCGCCGCAACGGTCTCGTGTACCAGATGGCGTTCAAAGACGGGAAAAAGGCATCCGAGCTCAAAACGATCGGCAAGTCGCCGAAGTCCGACACCGGCACCCAGGTCCGGTTCTGGCCGAATGCCACGTATTTTGAAACCACGAAATTTTCCTTGAGCCGCCTGCGTCACACCCTGCGCGCCAAAGCGGTGCTCTGCCCGCGGCTCACGGTCACGTTTTTCGATGAAGCCAGCGGCGAGACCCAAAACTGGTACTTCGAGGACGGGCTGAAGGATTATCTTGTCGAAAACCTTCAGGATTTCAACCGCATCCCGGAAGAACCCTTTGTGGGGCATCTGGAGGGCAAGGGCGAATCCGTCAGCTGGGCGGTCATCTGGCTGCCCGACGGCGGTGACGGCATTGCCGAAAGCTATGCAAACCTGATCCCCACCCCCCAGGGTGGCACGCACGTGGCGGGGTTCCGGTCGGGGCTCCTGGCCTCGCTGCGGGATTTCGGCGACTTCCGTGGCTTCATTCCCAAGGGGGTGAAGCTTGCACCGGAGGACATTTGGGAGCGTTGCAGCTACGTGCTTTCGGCCAAGCTTTCGGATCTGCAGTTTTCCGGGCAGACCAAGGAGCGGCTCTCCTCGCGGGAGTGCACGGCCTTCATCGCCAGCGTGGTGCAGGACGCGTTCTCGCACTTCCTCAACCAGAACCCGGAGGTGGCGCAAAAGCTCTGCGAGATGGCGATCGAGAATGCCCGCCGGCGCTTGAAGGAGGCCGCCAAGGTCGTGCGCCGGAAGGTGGGCGCCGGCCCGGCGCTGCCCGGCAAGCTGACCGACTGCATTTCCCAGAACCCCGATGAATCCGAGCTTTTTATGGTGGAGGGCGACTCGGCCGGCGGCTCGGCCAAGCAGGCGCGCGACAAGAACACCCAGGCGGTGTTGCCCCTGAGGGGGAAAATTCTCAACGCCTGGGAGGAGGAGTCCGGCTTGATCCTGCAGTCCAAGGAGATCCACGACATCGCGGTCGCCATCGGCGTGGACCCGGGCTCAAGCGACCTTTCCGGCCTGCGCTACGGCAAGAATATCATCCTGGCGGATGCCGACTCGGACGGGCTGCACATCGCGACTCTGCTGTGCGGCCTTTTTCTCAGGCACTTCCGGCCGCTGGTCGAAGCCGGCAAGATCTATGTGGCCATGCCGCCGCTTTACCGGATCGACCAGGGGACGAAGGTTTTCTACGCCATCGACGAGCAGGAAAAGAACGCCGTCCTCAAGCGGCTCAACGGCACCGCCGGCAAGGTCAACGTGCAGCGCTTCAAGGGCCTCGGTGAGATGAACCCGTTGCAGCTGCGGGAGACCACCATCCACCCTGAAACCCGGCGCCTCGTGCAGCTCACCCTTTCCAAAAAGGAAGACAGCATCGAGGTCATGGACATGCTGTTGTCCAAGAAGCGGATCAAAGACCGCAAGCAGTGGCTGGAGGAAGAGGGCGACCGGGCCGAAGCCGCCCTGCTGTAGAAGCTGATTCAAAACCTCGTCTGAGTCTCGATGGCGGCGTTGTCCCACGGTTTGAAATGCTCACGTACGATCGTGTACGCTCCGCTTTCAACCCGCGGGACGCCTTGCCCTCAAGCCTGATCCGAGGCTTTGAATCAGCTTCAATCCTATCTTCAGCCATCGGCAACAAAATTATCGGAGCAAACTTCAATGGCACGTTTGAAAGCCCTTCAAGTGGAAAGCGTGGAGCGGATGCCGCTTTCCGAGTTCGTGCGGCCCGCCTACCTCAATTACGCCATGTACGTCATCATGGACCGGGCCCTGCCGTTCATCGGCGACGGTTTGAAACCGGTCCAGCGCCGGATCGTCTATGCGATGAGCGAGCTCGGCCTGCGGGCGACGGCCAAGTACAAGAAATCCGCCCGCACCGTGGGCGACGTGCTGGGCAAATACCACCCCCACGGCGATTCCGCCTGCTACGAGGCCATGGTGCTCATGGCCCAGCCCTTTTCCTACCGCTACCCGCTGATCGACGGCCAGGGCAACTGGGGCTCGATCGACAGCCCCAAAGACTTCGCCGCGATGCGCTACACGGAATCCCGGCTTTCGCCCTATGCCGACATGCTGCTGGCGGAAGTCGAGATGGGGACGACCGAGTGGGCCCCGAACTTCGACGGCACCCTGCGGGAGCCCGTGACACTGCCGGCGAGACTCCCCAATATTCTGCTCAACGGGGCGACGGGTATCGCGGTCGGCATGACGACCGACATCCTGCCCCACAACATCGGCGAGGTGGTCGACGCCTGCATTCACCTGATCGACCACCCCAGAGCCGACCTTGAAGAGATCTGCGCCCACATTCAGGGCCCTGATTTTCCCACGGGCGCCGAAATCATCAACCCCC
The DNA here is from genome assembly GCA_041310825.1 of Desulfobacteraceae bacterium. Lineage (GTDB taxonomy): Bacteria > Desulfobacterota > Desulfobacteria > Desulfobacterales > SpSt-501 > SpSt-501. The sequence goes on from JBFYWX010000281.1 coordinate 2,788, forward strand.
GGGCGGACATCATCGAGGCGTATCGCACGGGGCTGGGCAACATCCGCATGCGCGCCTCCTACGAGTACGACAACGGCGACATCATCATCACGGCTCTCCCCTACCAGGTGTCGACCGCCAAGGTGATCGAGCAGATCGCGGGGTTGATGCAGGCCAAGAAGCTGCCGATGGTCGCCGACATCCGCGACGAGTCCGACCATGAAGACCCCATCCGGCTGCGTGTCATGCCACGCTCCAACCGGGTGGACAAGGACGCTCTCATGAGCCACCTGCTGGCGACCACCGAGCTCGAGAAAACCTATCGGCTCAACATGAACGTCATAGGGCTGAACCGCCGGCCGCAGACGCTCGGCTTGGTCGACCTGCTCAAGCAGTGGCTCGATTTCCGCAAGCAGACCGTGGTGAAGCGGCTCAACTACCGGCTGGAGAAGATCAACGAGCGGCTGCACGTTTTAGAGGGCCTGCTCATTGTTTACCTGCACCTGGACGAGGTTATCCGCATCATCCGCAAGAGCGACGAGCCCGAGAAGGAACTGATGCGGCGGTTCAAGCTGAGCGAGGTCCAGGTCGAGGCCATTTTGCAGATTCGGCTGCGGCAGCTCGCCCGGCTCGAGGAGCTGAAGCTCAAGAAGGAGAAGAGCGAGCTCGAAGCCGAAAAAAGGGAGATCGAGGCGGTCCTTTCGTCGGAGGGCAAGCTCAAGCGCCTGCTGAAAAAAGAGCTGAAGGCCGATGCGGAAAAATTCGGCGACAGCCGCCGGACCCGCATCGTCGAGCGCAAAGAGGCCCAGGCCATCAAGGAAAGGGACCTTGCACCCGCCGATCCGGTGACGGTGGTGCTGTCAGCCAACGGCTGGGTCCGGGCAGCCAAGGGCCATGACATCGACCCGGAGAGCCTGGCGTATAAACCCGGGGACTCTTTCCTGAGCGCGGCCCGGGGGAAATCGAACCAGTTTGCGGTGTTCATGGACACGGCCGGCCGAACTTACTCGTTCGAGG
>JBFYWX010000309.1:0-4733 GCA_041310825.1 Desulfobacteraceae bacterium
TGTGTGTTTTGTGTACAATATTTTTACACACCCCAGCAAAACCAGACTGGCATTGTGTTTACAAAGATTTAAATTCTGTCCAACTTTTTAACTTTTTTGGTTCCGGCTTGTCCGGGTTGGGCATTATAGCGCATTATAGGCATTCTCTTTTCACTCGTTACTCGTTACTCGTTGCTTTATTCTTTATGACCATGAACCCCATCGACTACTCTCTCTACCTCGTCACCGACCGGGCTCTCGCCGGTGAGCGGACGACGCTCGAGATTGTCCGGGCGGCGGTGGCGGGCGGGGTCACCTGCGTGCAGATACGCGAGAAGGCCTGCTCGACGCGGGAGTTCATCGCGGAGGCGGCCGCGGTGCTCGATTTTTTAAGGCCGCGGGGGGTCCCGCTCATCATCAACGACCGCGTGGACGTCGCCCTGGGGATCGGGGCCGACGGGGTACACCTGGGGCAGAAGGACATGCCGCTTGCCATGACCCGCGCCATGATCGGGGCGAAGATGATCGTCGGGATCTCCGCGGAGTCGGTCGATGATGCCGTTGCCGCCCACGCCGGGGGCGCCGACTACGTAAGCGCGAGCCCGGTCTTTACAACCCCGACCAAGACCGACACGGCCCCGGCCCTGGGGCTGGAGGGCCTCGCCGCCATCCGCCGGCAGGTCGCCCTCCCGCTGGTGGCGATCGGCGGGATTCACCGCGGCAATGCCGCGGCGGTGATCCGCTCGGGGGCGGACGGCCTCGCCGTGGTCTCGGCCCTCAACGCCGCTCCGGACCCCGCGCAGGCCGCACGCGAGATCCTGATCGAAATCCGCAAAGCGAGGTCGGCATGAGCTTGAAAGAGATCGGTGAGTTCGGATTCATCGACCGCATCCGCCCCGGCTGCCTCAACCGGCCGGAGGGGGTCCTGCGCGGGATCGGCGACGACGCGGCCGCCTTCCGCTCCGAGGCCGGGCTCATTTCCCTGATCACGACGGACATGCTGGTCGATGAGGTGCACTTCCTGCGGAAGGTCATCCGCGGATACGACCTCGGCCACAAATCCCTGGCGGTGAACCTGAGCGACATCGCCGCCATGGGCGGGACCGCCCGGGAGGCCTTTGTCGCCATCGCCGTCCCGGACGACTGCCCCCTCTTCTATCTGGAGGAGTTCTTTCAGGGCATGAAGGATCTCGCCCGAACGCATTCCGTCAACATCCTCGGGGGCGACACCACCCGCTCCGCCGCAGGCCTCGTGATCAATGTGACCGTCTACGGCGTGGTGGCTGAAAACGAGATGCTCACGCGGGATGCGGCCCGGCCCGGGGACGTGGTTTTTTCGACCGGCTGCCTGGGCGACAGCCGCGCGGGCCTCAGCCTGATCATCGAGCGGACCCCGGCCGACAGCCCGGCCTTCCAGGCCCTGCTCGCCGCCCACCTGCGCCCGTTGCCCCACCTGCACGAGGGCCGGTTCCTGGCCTCCTATGCGGAGGTCCACGCCGCCATCGACGTGAGCGACGGGCTCTCCTCGGACATCGCGCACATCGCCGCGGAAAGCCGGGTCGGCGTGCGCCTGGAGGCAGAGAAGATCCCGGTCTCCGAGCACCTGAAAGAGTACGGCCGCCGCTTCAGCCGCACCCCGCTGGAGGTGGCTCTTTCGGGTGGGGAGGACTACACCCTCCTCGTAACGGCAGCGGCCGGCGCGGCCGATGGGATCGCCCGCGACTTCGAGACCGCCTTCGGCCGGCCGCTGTATGCGATCGGCACGATAACGGAAGGCGGGGGGGTCGTGCTGGCCGAACCCGGCGGCCGCACCACGCCCCTTGCCGCCACGGGCTGGGACCATTTCAAGGAGATCCGAGATGGAAGCTGAAACGCACGTAAAACCGGAGCCCCAAACCTACCGGCGGGTGCTCACCATCGCGGGCTCGGACAGCGGGGGCGGGGCCGGGATTCAGGCCGACTTGAAGACCTTCGCCGCCCTGGGCTGCTACGGGATGTCCGCCATCACCGCCCTGACCGCCCAGAACACCCGGGGGGTCAGCGCCATCCACCCGGTGCCGCCCGATTTCGCCGCCGCCCAGATCGCGGCCGTGCTGGAGGACATCGGGGCCGACGCGGTCAAGATCGGCATGCTCTTTTCAGCCGAGCTGATCCGCACGGTCGCCGACGCGCTCACCCGCTTCCGGGTCGGCCGAATCGTGCTCGACCCGGTGATGGTGGCCCAAAGCGGGGACCGGCTGCTGAGAGACGATGCCATCGGGGCCATGATCGCAGAGCTCATGCCGCTGGCGGAGGTGGTAACCCCGAACATCCCCGAGGCCGAGGTCCTGCTCGGCCGCCCGCTGCGGGGACCCGATGAGCTCCGGGCCGCGGCACGCGAGCTCGCCCGGCACGGCAGCCGTAGCGTTCTCATCAAAGCCGGACACCTCGAAGGACGCGAGAGCACCGATCTGCTCTACCTGGTGAACGAGGACCGCTTCGTCGAGCTCCCCGGCGCACGCATCGCGAGCCGCAACACCCACGGCACCGGCTGCACCCTCTCCTCCGCCATCGCCGCCCACCTCGCGCGCGGCGTCGGGATCGAGGAGGCCGTGCGCGGCGCCAAGGAGTACATCAGCGGCGCCATCCGCGCCGGGGCCGGCTACACCATCGGCCACGGCCACGGCCCGGTGCACCATTTTTTCCGGTACTGGTAGCGGCGGGAGAGAGAATGCATCGCGGCTGGAGCCTACTCCGCCGAAGCAGCCTGGCTGCGAAGGCCGGGAGCCGCTCCCACACGTAAAACTCATCCTGCCGAAGCGGGGGTGCCCAATCCCGGATCCTGCGTCCTACTCAAAATCCCCCTGACCCCCTTCGCCGAAGGGGGAAACCTATTCTCATTTGGACACAACTACGTATACCCCACTTTGAAAAAGGGGGGCCAGGGGGGATTTGCCCTTTTGCTGATCTTCGACAGTTGCCGCTGTTTTTTAGCGGTCCCTGGCGGGTAACCTTCTGTAATCATTACATCCGGTATTTTCTGAGCCCAAAAAGGTAGTGCCACAGGATATGCGGTAAAAGCTTGACTGGATATATGTCGAGCAGGTATATAGGGAGTGTCCTCAAACAGGAGCCTCCCATGTTCGCTCGCGTCAAGAAGTCCGGCAAGTACCAGTACCTGCAGCTGGTAGAAAACCGCAAAGAGAAGGGCCGCGTCAGACAGCAAGTCATCGCCACCTTGGGGCGCATGGACGAGCTCAGCGCCAAGGGACGCGTGGAGACGCTGATCCGCTCGCTGTCGCGCTTCTCTGAGCAGGCGATGCTGATCATCTCCGGCAAGAGCGATGTCTCGCTGGAGGCAAAGAAGATCGGCCCCGCGCTGATCTTCGAGCGGCTGTGGGAGCAAACCGGCATCGGGCAGGCCATCCGGCGGCAGGCGGCCGAGCGCAAGTTTGGCTTCGATGTGGAGCGGGCCGTGTTCTTGACGGTGTTGCACCGGTTGATGGTGGCCGGGTCGGACCGTTTCTGCGAGCGCTGGCAGCGGGACTACCTCATCGAGGGGGTGGAGGGCATCGAGCTGCAGCATCTGTATCGAGCCATGGGCTTTTTGGGAGAAGAGCTTGCCGAGCAGAGGCAGGCAGTGGCCTTGGCCCCGCGCTGCACCAAGGATCGCATCGAGGAGGAGATCTTTTTTCACCGCCGGGATCTGTTCAGTGGGCTTGATATGGTCTTCTTCGACACCACCTCGCTTTACTTCGAGGGAGCGGGCGAAGAGAGCATCGGCCAACGCGGCTTCAGCAAGGACCATCGGCCGGATTTGAAGCAGATGGTGCTCGGGGTGGTCATTGACGATAAGGGGCTGCCGATCTGCTGTGAGATGTGGCCGGGCAACACGGCCGACGTCAAGAGTCTGCTGCCGGTGGTGGAGTCGATCCGTAAGCGCTTTGCGATCAACAGCTTTTGCATCGTGGCCGACCGGGGCATGATCAGCGCCGAGACCCTTGCGCAGTTGGAGTCTGCGCAATCCCCGCTGCCCTACATCCTGGGGGTGCGGATGCGCAAGCTCAAGGTGATGGCCGAGGTGCTCTCCCGCGCGGGGCGCTTTCGGGAGATCCATCCGGATGGCCGGGGTTCCAAAGACCCCTCGCCGCTATCGGTCAAGCAGGTGGTGCACAACGGGGATCGCTACATTGTGTGTTTCAATCCCCGGCAGGCGCGCAAAGACGCCCAGCAGCGGGAGCAGATCCTATCGGCGCTCTCCGAGCAACTCAAGCAGGGGGCTACCAGCCTGGTCGGCAACAAGGGCTTCCGGCGGTATCTGAAGATCGACAAGGGGGCCGCACGGATCGATGAGGCCAAGGCGAAGGCCGAGGCGCGCTATGACGGCAAGTGGGTGCTGCGCACCAACACGGATCTTTCCGCCGAGCAGGTGGCGCTCAAGTACAAGCAGTTGTGGCAGGTGGAGCGGGTGTTTCGGGATGTGAAGTCGCTTCTGATTACCCGGCCGATCTTCCACCAACGGGACCGCACCATCCGGGGCCATGTGTTTTGCAGTTTTCTCGCGCTGGTACTGCGAAAAGAGTTGGACCGGTGCCTGGAGCAGGCCGGGCAGCGCCTGGAGTGGGCCGAGATCAAACAGGATCTGAAAGCGCTGCAGACGGTGACCATCGAGGAATCCGGAAAACGCTTTGCCGTCCGCAGCCAGTGTCAGGGCGTTTGTGGCAAGATTTTCCAAGCCGTCGAGGTGGCTCTGCCGCCGACCATCCGGGAACTTT
>JBFYWX010000314.1:0-2834 GCA_041310825.1 Desulfobacteraceae bacterium
ATGTTGACCGGCGTCACGATGCCGTCGACCCAGATCTTTTCGTTCGGGATCCCGGCCTCGTTGGCGAAGTAGAGCAGCTCCACGCACAGCGCGGCCCGCTCGTTCTCGTCGCGCGGCAGCCCCTCGGGCCCCCACATCAGCGCGATGAAGTCCGCGTCGTGCTCCTTTGCGATCGGGACCATTTTCTCGTAGCGCTCCGGCCGCACCATGATGGAGTTGATGATCGGCGGCCGGGCCGTGGGCTTGTAGACCTTCAACGCCGCCGCGATGGCATCGATGTTGGAGGTGTCCAGGGCGAGCGGGATGTCAGGCACCACCTCCTGGACGGTCTTGACCACCCAGGGCATCAATTCGTGGCCTTCCTTCTTGGCCGGCCCGAGGTTGATGTCGATGTAATCCATGCCCTTCTTCCGCTGGAACAGGGCCTCTTCCCGGATCGGCTTGGGGTCCCGGGACTTATAGGCCGCACCGATCTTCTTCGAGATAACGTTCAGGCTCTCACCGATCAACAGCATAACTTCCTCCCTCTCCTCTCGGTAAATATATCGGCAGCGGTTACCGGGCTTTCAGAAACGCCGGCAGGTGCGCGGCCTCACGCGGGCCGACCGTGATTTTCCAGCCGGGAAGCTCCTCCTCCATGTCGCCGGCGATCGCCGCCGCGTAGCCGGGGATGATGATCTCCTGGCTCTTCACCTTGTCGGCGATCCCGGACTTCTTGACGAACATCCCCACGTCGTCGCCGGCGAATTTGCCGGCCGCCCAGGCGGTCATGACCGAAAGCCCCTCGGAGTTTTTGATCAGGAGGTAGGAGGGCACCCGGCTGGCCTCGATCTCCCCGGAGACGATGAAGTAGGTCAGCGCGAAGTTGGTGGTCACCATGACCGGCGAGGTCTCGCTGGGGTTGTTGATCTCGTAGATGCCCTCGGTCACGGTCATCGGCCGTTGCGGGTCGGTGAAGATGTTGAGTCGCTCCAGCAGAAGCGGGAAGAGGCTCTCACCGGCGAAGTCCGAGAGCACGACGATCCCGCCGTATTTGGCGACGAAGGTGGCGGCGATCAGAGTCTCCATGTCCAGGTTGCCGGCCATTTCGCAGGGGAAGACGATGGTCGGAAATCCCAGCGCCCGGTTGCCGTCCTTGAGCGCCGCGCGCCGGATGGCCACCTGGTCCTGGTGGGCCTGCTTGAGCTCGCGCGAGCCCGGGTCGAGCACGAGGTCTTTCAGCCCCATCTCGGTCAGCTTCTGGGTGAGGGGCACAAGCTCTTCGATGGCATCCGCCTTGACGGCCAGCGGCAACCCGCTCTCCTTGGCCAGTGCCCCGAACTCGGCCAGGTTGGCCTTGGTGGCGGCATAGATCAACGGGCGCTTGAACTGGCAGGCCGCGACCCCGGCTTTCATGACATCGAGCTTCTCGGACATGAGAATCAGGTTGAATTCGGAAGTTTCGGCCACGGTCTTGGCCGTCTGGGCAAAGGCGGCGGCATTGCCGTTGACATCCTTGACGAGAACCAGCTCCGGCCGGAGGTTCAACCCGACCCGCTCGTACTGGAAGGCGTTCCACTTCTTTAGCTTCGTCGCCAGATCCGCCGCGGGCAGGTCGGACCCGACCACGGCCGCCAGCAGGGTGGGGTTGAAGAAGGTCTTCTCGTGGCGGTACTGCACGGTCTCACCGCCGGTCGCCGCCGCACGCACGCCTTTGCCGATGGCGACCGGGCGGATCGGGGGCGCCGAGGCCTCGGACAACTGGGCGCGGGCCTCCTCCGACACGTAGGGACAGCTGTCGAGCTCGGCCTTGCCGGAGGCCAGGTTCATCGCGAACGCCAGGCAGGTCGGCACCCCGCACTCCTTGCAGTTGGTCTTCGGCAGGAGCTTGAATATCTGAATCCCCGTCAATGCCATATCCGTCTCCTTTGTGGGTGGATCGATTCACATTCAGGGTGCTGCACCCGCCACCCTCCGGCGGAGGGTGCACCGCCCCGGGCCGTGCCGGGCTTCATCCGGTGATGAGCGGCTCCATCGACAGCGCCGGGTGGTTCTTCTCCTTGAGGAAGGCCATGATCTCCTCCTCGGTCGTCCCGACGGTCTCGTCGGCGATGCGGTCGATCAGGTCCGGAACACCGACCTCCTTGCCGCGCTTGATGAGCCGCTCGCGGATCTCTTCCTTGAGGCTTTTGGGCATCCACACCAGGCGCTTGATCCCGCCGTCGCCCACGATGAACTTGCCCTGGGTGATGTTAAACTTGGAGTGGCCCACGAACCCCGGGGATGAGGCCCCGCCGCCCATGACGCCGGCGAGTGTCGTGAACTTCATGCCGCAGGGGGTCTCCCCACTGTAATCGCGGTGGACGGTCATGATCCCGTTGCAGGAGGGCAGCATGGCCGCGATGGCCTCGCAACAGCCGCAGGTGGTCATGGGGCTGTGCAACATCGAGTAAAAGTTGTAATGGCTGACGGCCCCGCGGGAGGCTTTATACACGAACTCATTGACGCCTTTCCACTGGCCGAGCTTGGGATCGAGACATTCGCCCTTCTGGATCGGCTGGTTGGGCCCGGTCGGGTTGATCTCGAAGGAGGCCTTGCAGTCCATCCAGTTGTAAGCGCCGCAAAGCCCCGTCCGTTCCGGGCTCACGGTGCAGACATGGTTGGGCGCAAAAGACTGGCACAGCGTGCAGGAATAGTAGGTCTCGACCGACTCATCGGTCATCTTCTCGACGCGCTCGTCGCGCTTCTTGTATTCTCCGCGGGCGCGTTGAGTGAGTTTGTCCACGTCCTCTTTCTTGGTGTAAAGGGTCACCTGGACTTTGTCGACGATTTTCTGAAAGTCCTGGTGGAACTTG
>JBFYWX010000323.1:0-5685 GCA_041310825.1 Desulfobacteraceae bacterium
ATCTTTTCGGTGGCCGCGGTCGTCTTCCTGCCGCCCACCCTGATCGCCAGCATCTACGGCATGAATTTCCAGTTCATGCCCGAGCTTTCCCTCAAGTTCGGATACCCCATCGCCATCGGCCTCATGGTTCTCTCGGCCATTCTGCCCTACCTCTATTTCAAGTGCAAAGGATGGCTCTGAAAAGGGTGCCGGCGTCTGGTTCCCATCCGCTGCCGGCCATCCGGCCCGCGCGGCGCAGCCAGGTCGAGCTTGCGGTTTACCCCGATCGTTGGTAACTTTGTAACCAGGCGACATGAACCCGGTCGAACGGGGGCTGCAACGATGAAGCTCTGCCCGGTCTGCGGCCAATCGGTGGCCGAAGAGATCACCACCTGCCCCGCCTGCGGCGGCCGCATTGCCGAGGGCCGCACCCATATTGACGACTACCGCATCGCGGATGTCCTTCACGAGGGTCACTCCAGCTTTTTGTGCCGGGCGGTCCGCGAACGCACCCACGAACCGGTCATGATCCGCCTGTTCACGACACGCTCGGGCGTGGACGAGCAGGTGGCCGGCCGGCTGCAGCGCGAGCTGGAAGAGTTGAAAAAGCTGCCGGATGAGGGGTTCGTACGCCACCACTCCATCCGGCGCTCCCCTGACGGATTCTGGTACCGGATCAGCGAGTGGGTCGAGAACGAGAGCTGGGGCTCGCTTCTGGCCTCCGGCCGGTTGGCGGACCGCGGGCTGCTGATCGATCTCTTCCACCAAACGGCCTCCATCCTCGCCGTGCTGCACCGGCACGGCCATTTCATTCCCCACCTGATCCTGAACGACATCATGCCCGTGCCGGATGAGCACGCGGGGCTCAAGATCAAGATCGACTACAAGCTCTCGCGCTTCATCGACCCCCGGCTCGACCGGCCGGCCCCGATGCTCAAACAGCTCCTGGCCTGCCACCCGGACATCGTCAGCCAGCGGCCGCTCGATTTCAGAAGCGATATCTGGTCGCTTGGCAAGGTCTTCGTCGAGCTGCTCTCCGGCGACCTGGAGATCGACCATCCGGAGGGCAAGGTCGACGATCTGAACCTGCCCGAGGATCTGGCCGTCCTGCTGCGGGTGATGCTGGCCGACGACCCGGACCTGAGGCCCCAGTCCATGGCCGAGGTCGCCGACTCCCTGGCACGGGTCCGGGACAACCTGCGGACGGCGGCCGAGAGCCCCCCGCCCGCGCCTGACGCCCTGCCGCCGGAACCCCACGTCCGTAGACTCCAGAGCCGCATCCGGGCCTTGGCACTCGTGGTTTCGGTGATGGTGGTGACCGGTCTGGCCGCCTGGTTTTATCTCGACCGGCCGCAGCCGGACACCGAAAGCCTACTCGAAGGGTACGCCAACCGGTATGCGCGCTCCGTGGGGTTCGTGCTGGTGGACTACGCGCTCGAGGCCGAGGGCCGCAAGCTCTATCGCAATGTGGCCGAGGGCTCGGCCTTTTTGGTGGACCGGGAGGGTTATCTTCTCACCAGCCGCCACGTGGTCTGCCCCTGGCTGGAGGACCCTCGTTTTGACGGGGCCGTGCAGTACCTGCGCATGCGCGGCATCCAGCCCACCCTCACCTACCGCATTTACCTCTGGTTCGAGGGGACCCGGGCGTTCAACCCCTCCGGCCGGCTGATCGAAGGGGCGGACCTGTCGGATGTCTATTTCACCGAAAACGCCTTCAGCACCGACGGCTCCCCGCGGGTGGAGATCGCCGGAGTGGCCCGGCCGCCGATGCGCACCCGGCAGCTGGTCATCTCCCCCCTCAAGGACGATTTCGCCGTCATCAAGGTCGAACGGGTGCCCGAAGAGCTCACCCCGCTGCCCTTGGACCTCGAAATGGACCCGCGCCGGCTACCCAAGCTCTCCCGGGTGATCGCCATAGGATTCCCGCTGGGCAGCCGCACTCAGGTCGACACGGTCAACGCCAGTGTCGTACGCGGCAACGTACGCCGGGCGTTCGAGACCATGTTCCACATCGACGCCTCGCTGCACGGCGGCAACAGCGGCGGGCCGGTGATCGACGCGCGGGGCCGGGTGATCGGCATCGTTTCGGCCGTGGCCATGGATTTCACCCAGGGGCTGGTGCCGATGGTGACGCCGGTCTGGGACATGGGCCTGATCCTGCCCATCACGGATGCGGTCCGACTGCTCGTCGACCTGAAAGCCGGGAAGGCCAAATGGAGCGGGGTGCCGGACTACTCCATCGAGGCCACCCTGGCCAAGGTCCGGGAGGCAGCCGCCCGGTCGCACTGGGTCGAGGCCCTGACCCTGGCCGACGAAAAACTGGTCGGAAACCTGCAGCCCGAGCTGATCACCGCAGCCGGCATGATGCGATTCTGCCATGGGGATTTCAGCGGTGCCCGTCAGCGTTTCGCCCAAGCCCTCTCCCTCGACCCCGAAGATTACCGGGCACGCTGGATGATGGTGCTGATCGATTGGCTTGCCGGCAGCCGGGAAGCCGAGGCCTATCGGCAGGAGTTGGCCGCCGCCGGCTGGAAGAGCCCGGGGGAATTCGAGGGCTACCTGCTGGAGGTCTTGGAAGGCCGGGTCAGCCCCGGTGCGGCGCTGGTCGGCTGGACGAGCGCCTCGGAAAAAAGCTGGCTCCACACCGTTGCCGGGCTGCTCAGGCTGCGCCAGGACAAGGCCGAAGAGGCGGAGAGCCTCCTTGAGCAGGCGGTGCTCGCCGCCGCGCCGGACGGGTGGGAGTTATTTGCCGCCCGCGCCCGACTCGAACACATCCGCAAACAGCGGCGGGCCTCCTTCGTTCACCGGGATGAGTGGGCCGCGCACGCCACTCGGGTCGAGTCCTTCGAGCGCGCCGCGCGCGCGACCGCCGAGGTCAAAAAAAAGCGGCGGGAAGAGTTGGCCCCGCTCTGGGACAGCCTCGCCACCGGTGAATTGGCGCTCGGCGAAAAGCGCGACGTCCTGCGGAAGATCATCGCACTCGACCCGGAGAACCGCCTGCTCCTTGGCCTGCTTGGATTTGCGGATGCCGGAGCGGATGCCTTCCCGGAGGCCATCGAGCAGATCCGAGCCTTCCTGGACAGCGGAAGCCGGCCGAATGCCATGCGACTGAGCCTGGGGCTGCTGGAGGCCGGTATCCTGCATCACATGGGCCGGGAGGAGGAGGCGCAGGCCCGCCTGTCCGGCTTCAGCCACCAGACCCGGGATCCCTGGTTTGCATCCGTCGGCGACTACCTTCTCGGGCGGGTGGCGGAGGACGAGCTCCGCCGTCAGGCGGCAGAGGTCCCCGAACATATCATCACCGGGTTTGCGGCCGCAGGTTTCTGGGCCGAAGGCTCCCAGGACCCGAAAACCGCCATGCGCTTCTACCGGGACGCCTTGGCCTCTTTCATGGACAACTGGGTCGAATACGACTTCGTGCGCGAACGGATCAAGCGGTTGCGGAAACCGGCCGAGTGAACTGCCGGCGGTGGGATGCCGCGCTCACGGGAAAAGAGTCCGAGTTGTCGCAAATCCCCCCACCCCACCCTTTGACAAAGGGGGTCGAAGGGGGGATTCTTCCAAAAGGTGTCAGGGGGTATTGAAATCGACTTCTTGTGAAAGTGAGTTGGCAACCCTGTGGACGGCAACCCCCGCTCTAAATTGAATATCCTAATGCTGGCCGCGGAAAACGCCGCCCTGACCGGCGCCAAAGTCGGAGGGCTGGGCGACGTTGTCCGCGGCCTGCCGCCGGCGCTCGCCCGCCGAGGCTGCCGCGTCTGCGTGGCAACCCCCTCATACGGGTTCTTGCACCGCACACCGGGAGCGGCCGTGCGCAGAGAGCTCTCGGTCCCGTTTTACGGCTATGCGCACGAAGCCGTCGTGTACGAGGTTCAACCGGGTTCGGCCGTCGAGGGGGTACAGCACGTGGTCGTGGACCATCCCCTTTTCCAATCCCCCCCGGATCCGGGCGACCGGCCCCGGATCTACCACATGGATCCTCCGGAGGCCCCGTTCGCCACGGATGCCACCCGCTTTGCCTTCTTCGGGGCGGCCATGGCCGAGGCGGTGGAGTCCGGTCTTTTCGGGGAACCCGACTGCCTGCACCTGCACGACTGGCACGCAGCGCTCCTTCTGATCGTTCGCCGCTACCGGCCCGCGGCCTCCCGGCTTCGCGCCGCCCGCGCGGTCTTCACGATTCACAACTTAGCCCTGCAGGGGGTACGGCCGTTCGCTGACCACGCCTCCTCGCTCGCGGCCTGGTACCCGCATCTAACGGTGGCCCGTCCCGAAATCGCCGACCCCCGCTGGCCGAACTGCCTCAACCCCATGGGGGCCGGGATCCGGCTCGCGGATGCGGTGCACACGGTATCCCCTTCCTACGCCGAGGAAATTCTGCGGCCGAGCGACCCGCCGCGCTTTTTCGGCGGAGAGGGGCTGGAACGGGATCTGCAAGAAGCGCGTTCGCAGGGACGCTTGTTCGGCATTTTGAACGGCGCGGACTACACGGAAGGCCCGGTTCCGCATCCCCCGAATTTTTCGGCGCTGGTCGGGCTTTTGAAAGAGACGGTGCTCGGCTGGACCGGCGGGAGCCCCACGCTGGCAACGGCGCATTTTCTGGCCCACAGCCGTCTTGAGGCCTGGGGCGCTCTCACCCGACGGCCGGCGCTCCTCTTGACCGCCGTGACCCGGGCCGTGGAGCAAAAGCTCCTGATAATGAAGGCGCCGGTCTCCGCCGGCCCCCCGGCCCTGCACCGGATGCTGGAGGAGCTGCGGCCCGCAGGCGGCCTCTTCATCCTGCTCGGTACCGGGGAGCCTGATTATGAACGGTTTTTGATCGACACCAGTGCGCGCTTCCCGAATTTTATCTTTCTGAAGGGGTATTCGGACGAGGCGGCCCGGGCCCTCTACGCAGGCGGGGATCTGTTCATCATGCCCAGCTCATATGAACCCTGCGGAATCAGCCAGATGCTCGCCATGCACCATGGCCAGCCCTGCGTGGTGCACCGCGTGGGGGGGCTGAAGGATACCGTAACGGACAACGTGAGCGGCTTTGCCTTCGGGGGAGAGAGCGTGACGGAGCAGGCGGACCATTTCGTTTCGGCCTGCGGGCGCGCGGTCCGATGCCGACTTACGGCGGGCAGCACCTGGGAGACCATCAAACAGCGGGCGGCCGCCGCCCGTTTCTCCTGGGACGATGCTGCGGCCGCTTGCCTAAAGACCCTTTACCGGACACCCGCTTAAATTTTTCCCGCCAGCTTCAGGATCACGACGATCAGCAGCACAATCAGCAGCACGACGATCACGGTGCCGAGGACCCCGCCCACCGGGAGTTCGTCGATCCGGTCGGCGATCTGCGCAATCTCGGCGTCGCTGAGGCCGGCCACGCGCGCATCGGCCTCCGCCGGGTCGATCCCCTGCGCGATCAGGGCCGCGCGCACATCCGCACGCGCCAGAAACTGCAGGACCGTTTCGCGGCCCTCCGCTCCGCTTGGCGGGTCCAAGGCGGCTCCCGTGGGGACCAGGGCCGCGAGAGCGGAGGGGTGGGGCAGGGACACCAGCAATCCCAGGGCGATCATCAAAATGAAGACCGGTTTTCCTTTTTTCAATAGCGTCTTACCCCGCCGCGGCGGGGATTTATCAAAAAGTAACTTGGCTGATGTTCGCGAAACGGGTATTGACGAATCGGCAGCCGGATTGCGAAGGCCGAATCGTCATTGGTGCCTT
>JBFYWX010000362.1:0-5939 GCA_041310825.1 Desulfobacteraceae bacterium
GGCTCCCGGGCGAGAATGGGCCCAGAAATGCTCGTCGGAGCCCGGGAGGCTTTTGCGCGGGTTCATAGCAACGGCGTTTCCTTGTTCCCGGTGTTGAACTGTCAACCATAATGTCTAGTTAGCGAAACCAATTCAATCCCGAGAGGAGAAATGCAATGGCCAAAAAGAAATCCATCGAAACCGCCAAGCTCATCAAGATGATCGACGATGAACAGCCTCAGTCCGAGATCATGAAAAAGATGGGGTTCAAAACATCCACTCAGTTGAAGACCGCATACATGAATGCGCTGATCGTCGAAGGGAAGGTCCCGGCCATCAGGGACGGCCGTGGGGCGGGGAAAGCCGCCAAGGTTAAAACCATCAGTGTCGGCAAAAGGGGCAGCATCATCATATCGAAAGAGATGGTGAAAACCCTCGGTTTCGACACCAAGGACCAATTCACCCTCCGCAAAACCAAGAATGGGATCGCATTGAAAAAAGCCGACTGATACTTTCAACGAACCAGGTTGTTCCGAAAAGAGCGGGCGACGCCCCCCCCCCGCTCTTTTTAAATGGCCATGGCGGTCGCCGCGATACGTGCCGGTTTTCATTGAAATTGCTTTGTATGGTGTTGCATTCGGCTGGAATTGCACTATATTCCAGGCAATCGCATGATGGTGGAGGCTCGAAATGAAATCACGTGCATCGGATATTTCCCGCAAACCCGGGGAAGAGCCGCTCGAGGATGCCGACCCGGATCTGGATGAAGAGCCCGGAAGCCTTGCTTTTGCCAAATCCAGAATCGAGTGCATCTGCCCCGGCTGCGGAAAGATGCACGTGATGAAAATGAACTGGATCGGAAGAGGTGTCCCGCGCAAATTCTGCCAGAACTGCCGGGACCGGGAGACCCCGCTCGACGATGACGGTTAACGAATCGGCTCCAATCGATCGGGAGAGGGATTTAACCCGGCGGGGTGGCGCCGAAAAGCGGCCTGGCCGGGTTCATCCGTTTTGATCCCGTCGCAATCCCTTGGACCCTACACCATTCTGGCCCTGGTGCTGTTGCCGGGCCTCCTGGTCAGCTCTATCACCTACGCTGCATCTCGGCCGTGGACGATTTTCCGCAGTCAAGTCAAGAACCGCATCGACTCCCCCGGCCACGCCGGGGAGTTCTTCGTCGATGTGCTGCAGCGGATCACGGTGGCGGACCTCACGGACCGGGTGCGCCGCGTGGTGATGATCCCGGAGGAGATGCGTTTTGTGGATTTCAAGCGGTATTTTACGCAGACGAAACAGCACTACTTCACGGTCCAGGAGATGAAGGCAGCGGTTTGATGGGCTGGGCCGAGTCCGACGACTTCGTAAAAAACCCATAGCAGGGGGACTGCGACCCACAGGGGCTGGCGGCTAAGATTTGCCGAGGGCCTTTCGAACCGCCGCGGCAATGTCCTGGATAAGGATCGGCTTCATCACGAAGGCCTTGATCCCGCGCTGCCGGGCCCGCTCGGGATCGAGCCCCTGGCTGTAGCCGGTGCAGACCACGATCGGGATGTCGGGACAGATGCGCATCATCTCCTTGGCCAGGAGGTCCCCGGTCATCCCGGGCATTGTCTGGTCGGTGATGACGATGTCGAAATGATGGGGCTTGGCCCGGAACAACTCCAGCGCTTCGAGCGGGCTCGTACGGGAAACTACCTCGTATCCGAGGCGTTCCAGAATCTTCCCTCCGATGTCGACCAGCATTTTTTCGTCGTCCACGAACAGAATGCGCTCGGTGCCTCCCACGATCGATTCCGATGGGTCGGTCTTGCGGGGGGTGGCCTGGTCGACCCTGGGCAGATAGACGTGAAAGACGCTCCCCCGCCCCGGGGTGCTTTCGACCTTCACCGTGCCGCCGGATTTCGTCACGATGCCGTGCACCACGGCAAGCCCCAGGCCGGTGCCCACCCCCTTTTCCTTGGTGGTGAAGTAGGGATCGAAAATACGCTCGATGACCTCCGGGGTCATCCCGTACCCGGTGTCCTTGACCGAGACGCGCACGTAGGGGCCCGGATCCAGTTCGACGAAATTCATCCTCTCAGCCCGCCCGATTTCGACGTTGCCGACCTCGAGCTCCAAAACGCCCCCCTGCTCGCCGATTGCGTGGACCGCATTGGTGCCGAGATTCATGATGATCTGGTGCAGCTCGACCGAGTTCGCCAGGACGGCCCCGGAGGATGCGGATATGTTCATTTTCATCTCGATCGTGGTCGGGACGGTCACCCGCAGGAATTTGGCTGCCTCCTTCACCGCCACCCCGACCTTGACCGGCAGCCGCTCCTCATCGGTCTGGCGGCTGAAGGCGAGGATCTGCTTCACCAGATCCTTGGCCCGGTTGGCGGCGATCAGGGCCTGGTCTATCTCGGGCCTGCAGGCCCCGGAGACATCGTTCATCACGGCCAGCTCCGAATAGCCGATGATGGCCGAGAGGATGTTGTTGAAGTCGTGAGCGATGCCCCCGGCCAGGGCTCCGATGGCCTCCATCTTCTGCGCCTGCTGCAGCTGGGCCTCCAGCCGCTGTTTTTCGGCTTCGGCCCGACGGGCCGGGCTGAGATCGATCAGAATTCCGCGCACCCCGGCCGGGGTCTCGCCTTTCCAGACCCGGTTGGCGTGGATCGCCACCGGGAAGACCGTGCCATCTTTTTTCAGGGCGGTGTACTCGCGCCGGGGCACTTTTTCGCCCCGGATGTTTTGAATGATGTCCTGGGCCACCCGTTTCCGGTCTTCGGGGATGAAGGCGTCCAGGACATTGAAGCCTTTATCGACTTCCTCCGGCGTGTAGCCGAAAAGGGAATAGGCGTTGCGGTTGAGGTAGGTGAGGCGTCCGTCCAGTTCCACATCGAATATGACCTGGGGCAGTGAATCGGCAAGTTCCCTGTATTTTTTTTCGGTTTCTCTCAAACGATCTTCGGCCTGCTTGCGGTCGGTGATGTCGCCGAACATCCCAAAGAGGTGGGTTTTACCTTGGTACTGGATCGGCACCCCCGTGGACTCGACGTGCACCACCTGACCATCGAGGGTCAGGATGCGGTGCTCCCGGAGAGGGGCGATCCATTTGTCCTGCATCCCTCTGGCGATCCGCGCGGCCGATTCCGACCGGTCCTCGGGGTGGACCAGGACCAGGTAGCGCTTTCCAACCAGATCACTGTCGCGGCCGGCGCGAAACAGGCTGAGCGCGGCCGGGTTGGCGTAGGTGATGAGATCGTTGCAGCGCACGAGGATGGCGTCCGTGGAGGCCTCGACGATCTGGCGGTAGCGGTCCTCGCTCTCGCGCAGGGCATTTTCGATCCGTTTGCGTTCGGTGATGTCGCGGGTGATCGAGAGGATGACCTCCTCTCCGTAGAGCCGCAGCCGCCGGGCGGACATCAGCCCGATGGTGATCTCACCGCTTTTTTACGGAACTCGGCTTCCAGATTTAACACCATCCCGTCGTGCGTCAGCCCCTCCACCAGGCGCTCCCGGTCCTCCGGGTGGTTCCAAATATTCAACGCCCGGGAGGTTTTGCCGATCGCATCCTCGCGAGTGTAGCCGGACAATCGGATGAACCCCTCGTTCACATCGATATACGTGCCGTCCGAGAGCCGGCTCAGGTTGATCGAATCGGGGCTGGTCTGAAAGGCCAGCCTGAATTTCTCCTCGCTCTGGCGCAGCGCCTCCTCCGCCCGGCGGCGGTCGGTGATATCGTGGATGATCGAATAGAGCAGGGTCTTGCCTCCGAGCGTCAGCGGCCCGCTGTAGACTTCCACGTCGCGGACATCGCCGCCAGCCCGTCGGTGCTTGAAGATAAAGTGGTTGCCTTTTTCCAACCGCGCGAGCTGCATCCGCGTAAGAATTTCGGCACGGCTGAGCGTGTTGATCGCATCGATTCTCTTCGTTCTGAGTTCAGCGCGGCTCCAGCCGTAATAAGAACAGGCGGCCGGGTTGGCGTCAACGATGGCGCCGGTGTCCGGCTCGATGAGCAGCATCACGGCATGGTTGTTCTCAAAGAGGCTGCGGTAGATCTCGTCGCTTTCCTGCGGGGGCGCGGTGTGGGCATCCACCGGATTATCCTTAACTTGAGGTAGGTCGTTATGAGCGGCTCGGGGCCCTCCAGCCGCACCAGAGGTGCAGTTTTATCGACACAGCCATCTTAGCACATTCATGCGTGCCCCACAAAAAAAATTAGGTCCCCAGGCCCTGAAGCATCCCCCGGGTAGATGTCGTTGATGAGGCCGCGCGCCTCCGCCGCCGGCGCTCGCCCTGCCGGTGCCCTGCCACGTTTTTTGTCGGTTCATGGTTGCATTGAGGCCTGTTTTGATCTAAACCCTTTTCGGCAGCACATACGCACGCCTTCTTCGCTGCGTGTCGGCACCCTGCGGGGGTGGCGTCCAGCGTGGGGTGGATGCAAGATCAACCGGGAGGTCAGGCCATGCAGACATCAGAACGTAAGAAGCCGGAGCGCTCCGCCAGTTTCACCGTGAAAAGCGGGCTGGCGCAGATGCTGAAGGGCGGGGTGATCATGGACGTCGTCTCCGTCGAGCATGCCCGCATCGCGGAGGAGGCCGGGGCCGTCGCCGTGATGGCGCTCGAGCGGGTGCCGGCCGACATCCGCGTCCAGGGCGGAGTGGCCCGTATGTCGGACCCCGGCCTGATCCGCGAGATTATGGCGGCCGTTAGCATCCCGGTCATGGCCAAGTGCCGGATCGGCCATTTCGTCGAAGCCCAGATCATGGAGGCCATCGGGGTGGACTACGTCGACGAGAGCGAAGTGCTGACCCCGGCCGACGAGGCCCACCACATCGACAAGCATGGCTTCGGGGTGCCCTTCGTGTGCGGCTGCCGCAACCTGGGCGAGGCGCTGCGGCGCATCGGGGAGGGCGCGGCCATGATCCGCACCAAGGGGGAGGCCGGAACCGGCGACGTGGTGGAGGCCGTGCGCCACGCCCGTGCGGTGCTCGGCGATATCCGCACCCTGCAGGCGACCCCCGCCGAGGAGGTGATGGCGCTCGCCAAGGGGATGGGCGCACCCTTCGAGCTGCTCAAGCAGACCCAAGCCCTGGGGCGGCTGCCGGTCGTCAATTTCGCGGCCGGCGGGATCGCGACCCCGGCCGACGCCGCCCTGATGATGCAGCTGGGTGTCGACGGGGTGTTCGTCGGCTCGGGTATCTTCAAGAGCAGCGACCCCGCCAAGCGGGCCAAGGCCATTGTCCAGGCCACCACCCACTTCCGCAACCCGGAGATCCTGGCGGAGCTCAGCACCCACCTGGGCGAGCCCATGTCCGGGGTGAGCGTCGCCGGCCTGGCGCAGGAGCAGCGGCTGGCCGGCCGGGGCTGGTGAAGCGCCGACCGTCGGCACGGCCAGCGGGGGGGCAGGGTGAAGATCGGGGTTCTGGCCCTGCAAGGGGCGTTCATCGAGCACATCCAGCGGCTGCGCGAACTGGGGGTTTGCGCGCATGAGGTGCGCCTGCCGCAGGACCTGGAGGGGATGGAGGGGCTGATCCTCCCGGGCGGGGAGAGCACCGCGATCGCCCGGCTGATGGCCGGCTGCGGCCTGGCGGAGCCGCTCCGGCACTTTGCGGCCCGCCACGCCCTCTGGGGCACCTGCGCCGGCATGATCCTCATGGCGAAAGAGATCGGCCGCGATCCGCCGGTCCTGGGAGTGATGGACGTGGTCGTCGAGCGCAACGCCTTCGGCCGGCAGATCGACAGCTTTGAAGAACCGCTCTGCGTCGAAGGCCTCGAAGAAGGTCTATCCCGACCGTTCCCCGGGATCTTCATCCGGGCCCCCCGCCTGAAGGAGGTCCGTCCACCGGCCCGGGTCATCGCCCGTCTCGCGGACAGCACCGCGGTCGCCGCGCGCCAGGGGCGGCTGCTCGCCACCGCATTCCACCCCGAGCTTTCCACCGACCTGCGTTTCCACCGCTATTTTATCGACTTGGTGC
>JBFYWX010000364.1:0-4798 GCA_041310825.1 Desulfobacteraceae bacterium
GATGAGCACCAGTGGAACATCGCCCGCAGCGCGCGGACCCTTGAGATCGACCGTTCGACCCTTTACAGCAAAATCAAGCGCTACACGCTGAAGAAGCCCGCGTGAGCCCGCCCGCCCTGGAGACGATCGTCATCGCGCCGATCGGCGACTTCGCCCCGGAGATTCCGGCCGCGATCAGCCAGGGGATCGCGCGGGTGTTCCGCACGGCGGTGCGGGTCGAAACGATCCTCTCGGACCTCGCATTTGCCTTCGATGTTGTCCGCCGCCAATATCACTCGACGGCCATTCTGCGGGCCCTGGAAGCTTCCGCGCCGCCGGATGCCTTCAAGGTGCTGGCCCTGGTGAAGGTGGACCTCTTCATTCCGATCCTGACCCATGTCTACGGAGAGGCGCAGATGGGGGGGATGGCCTGCGTGCTCTCGACCTATCGGCTGAATCCGGAGCCCGCCCCCCCCGGGGGGAGGATGGCGACGGTGACCCGCACGGTCAAGGAGGCCTTGCACGAGTTGGGGCACACCTTCGGCCTGCGCCACTGCCCGGACCCCGCCTGTCTCATGCACTACTGCCGCAGCGAATACGATGTGGACCGCAAGGCCAGCGAGCCCTGCCGCTACTGTCGCATCCTGCTCGAGGATGAATTGAGAAAACCTGCCGGCAAATAATCGCGGAAGGGTCGCAATAGCCATATCTGCAGCCGAACGCGTATATCGACAATAAAGGCCTTAACGGTGTTTTATCCGACAGCCTGTAGGTAATATGCCAAAACCCGGGTGCGGTTCGGATAGTCGATTGATATCGATCCCCTTTCCCTTTATGTTCTCAAAAAGGCCTTTGCCAGTGCATCCCAGCCGAGACCGGGCAGCTGGCCGAAAATGTCGCTCCCGAGCTCTCCGCCGTCGGCCGCCAAGGGGCCGGCCTGCTCCTCCACCATCCGCAAGAGTCGCTCGATCTCCGCTTGCATGAAGGCCGACGCCTGCTCGCCGATCATCAGCTCGCGCAGGTTCTTTCTGAGCTCCGGTGCATGGGCCCGCAGCACCCAGTCATCGGCGTAACCGTCCGCGCCCTCCGGAAGCCCTACCGCGTGCAGTCGCGGATTTATCTCGGTCACGACCCCGTCGACCGGGGCCAGCGCCCAGGCCTGCCGCTCGCCCCGTTGAAGGCCGACGGCGGGGTGATTCTGCCGGAGCCGCTTGCCGATGAGAGGGGCCTCCACGCGGTCCAGGGGCGCGAGCACGCGCAGGCTGAAGTCGTCCAGGCCGATCCGCACCGTCTCATCCTCCTCGAGGCCGACCCAGCAGTGACCCGGGTGCAGGTAGACTCCCTGGGGCAGACGGACCCCGTGGATGTTGAGGGTGCTCACCGGCCGCACCGCGGCGAACACCGTGACCTGGTCGTTGAAATACTGATCGAAGTCGCAGCTGCCGCAGCAGTAGTCGCTCGTGCAGGCCCGAAAGCCGATGCAGCCTTTCAAATGATGCAGGCAGGGCCGCTTGTAAAGTGGCAGCCGATTCAGTTTCTCCTGCCAGGAAACGATCGCTGCACGCCGTCCGGCCGAGGGCCGGCCATGGAGCCGCCGGTGTTCGTTCTCGCGCGCAACCCGGCGCAGGGCCAGGTCGAAGCGGCAGTCCCGGCACCCGAAATCCTTCAGGCAGATCTTTCGCCGCACCACCCCTGCCTGCATCCAGATGCAGCGGGATTGAACGCCTTCTACCGCGAGTGAGGATCGGGCATTCATCGTCATCTTCCTCCGAACAGCGGGCCGGAATCAGATTGGGCGCCGGCCCGCCATCATCCCGTTCAGCTCTTCAGGAACCGCTTCGCCAGCGCATTCCACCCCAGATCGGGCAACTGGCCGTAGATGTCCTCCGCCAGGAACCCCCCGTCGGCGGCGAGCGGGCCGGCCACCGCCTCGATCATGTGCTCGAGCTGCTCCACTTCGCTCCGCAGCCACTTTGCCGAGGTCTGATCGGCCATCAGAGGCTTCAACGCCTGCTTCGCATCCGGTGTTCGCACCAAAAAGAGCCATCCGCCGCCGTAGGGCTCGCGGTTGACCACGGCCGGGGATTCGCGCACCTCCCGGTTGACCTCGACGATCACCCCTCCCAGAGGAGAAAGCACCTGGGCGTCACGCCCGCCGCGCGTGAGGCCCCAGGCGGGCCGGCCGGGGTTGAGTTCCTTGCCCATCAGCGGCAGCTCGTAGCCGTCGGCCGCACCGAAAAGCTTCTGGGCGAAGTCGTCCATTCCGATCCGGATCGCCCCGCCGCTCTCGATCCGGGCCCAGGTGTGGCCCTCGTGGAAGCAGTGGCCCAGGGGAAGCTCGAATCCACGAATGCGCTGGACCTCCCCCGGGGATCCGGCGACAACCCGTGCGGACCAGACCTCCTCGAAGTACTGATCGAAGTCGCAGCCAGCGCACTCGTAGTTGTAGGCACAGGCCCGGTGGGCGATGCGGCCGGTCAGGGAGTGCCGGCACACCCGGTCCAGCTCCGGGCGCAGGCGCATGGCCACCTGCCAGCTTTGCTGCTTTCCGGACGCCGCCTTTGCGCCCATGGCCTGATCATAGGTGCAGGTCGTGCAATCGTAGAAATTGTTGCAGTTCTTAAATTTGACGGCCCCGGCCTGCATCCACAGGCAGGGGTGGGCCGCCTTGGCCTTGGTGTCGGGTTCCACCGTCCAGACCTGGCCTCCCAGCACGGCCGCTATGCCGTCGCGCGCGGTATCGCCGGCAGGCCCCCGTCGGTAGGTGGATCCGTAGCCGATCCTGCTTCTGCGGGTCTCCTTCTCACTCGTGGCCATGATCGTTCTCCTTCCCGGGTGGTTTCAATCCGAATCGATAGTTGCTTACGTATAGAGCAAACCCCGTACCACCGCCGGGATCGAAGTCGCCAGAAGCAGTCAACCAATTGATATGATGTTCTTTTTGATTGAAATCGATAGGCCGGGAAGAGACGCCGTGCCGCCATCTGAAATAGATGAGTGCCGCGTTTTCCCCCACCGCCCGGGAGGAAGAAACTCTAAAATCAGGATCTTTCTTAATAATCTCAAGGGGATCGATCGAGCGTAGAATTCGACGACAGACATGTATAGAATTCCTCCACGTCTTGGCGTGGAGGAATTCTATTGTCAGTCCGAAGTTAAAGCGCGCTCGATGTAGGCGGCATAATCCTTCATCACCGGCTGGTAGGGCTGCTCCATCAAGGCCGAGGAAATCAGGAAGTCCGCCGTCGAGCGGTTGCAGGCGATCGGGATGTTGTAGAGCACGGCAATGCGCAGCAGGGCCTTCACGTCCACGTCGTGGGGGTGGGGGGGCATCGGGTCCCAGAGGAAAATGATGCAGTCGATCTGCCCCTCGACGATCATGGCCCCCAGCTGATCCCCGCCGAGAGGCCCGGACTTCAGCTTCAGAATTTCGAAGGGAGAGGAACCGTCCCCCATTTTCTTCCGCAGGGCGGCTTCGATCATCTTTCCGGTCGTACCGGTGCAGATCAGCCGGTGCCGCAGCAGCGGCCGGCAGTTCCACTCCACCCACTCGATCAGGTCCTTCTTGCGGTTGTCATGCGCCACCAGCGCGATGTTCTTGGTCTCTTCCACACACACCTCCCGTTTTTCCAGTTTCAGCACGGGTATGGGCAACGCCCGCGAATAGTCCAATTTTAATGCTCAATTTTGATCGCCGTGTCAGCTGGCCGCTAGTTTTCCAATAGCGCCGCATGGAACGGGACGCGCCCCTTTATCCGCAAGCAAGTTCAGTTTTTGTTGGAGGGGCTTCCGGCCACGATAGCATCGCGGCAGGATGCCGCTCCCATAGAAATAAAAACCAACTAAATCGGAAAGTCTTGAGCCTGCCTGCCCCAGCCGGGTTTTGCCAAAAACTTTATGCCCGAATCGATTCGACCGGCAGGATGCAACCCCCCCTCCCCTTAACAACGTGGGGGAGGGTTGGCTGGAAAAAAAACAAAATTGCCATCCTGGAGGGGGCAGGCCCCGGGGGCTCCGGTGACGTCGGCCTCTGTTAAGCCGAATTCTGACGGTCCCCTCACACAGCCCTAAAAAAAGAGATGGAGTATACGCCAAAAAGCTACTTCGCCGATCCCGCCGGGATAAAGGAATCCCGGAGGTTCCAACGGCAACCATGGCGATCCAGAGCCGGGACCCTTTGGAAGGCGATTGAATAAATTTTTTGTGGGAGCGGTATCTCTTGACCGCCGTAGCCAACGGCAAAGGCGGGTTGCCGCGATGCTTTCGCCGCTCTTATCCGACGCCCCGATTTCAAACCAACGGCTCTACACCCACAATAGAAAGGAGGTTGGAACGCACAGACTGTCTAATGAATAGCGCTTCGAATCCGGAGTCCTCTCTGCCGCCCATCAGGGGCACCCACTGAAACTCAAGCAACAAGGAGAATTCATCATGCGTTTCAAGAAACACCTTGTGGCAATTGCCTTGGCGGTCGTCGTAGCCCTCGTGGCCACGGTGGCCTGCGCTGATCAACCGAAATACGTCTTCTTCTTCCTGGGCGACGGCATGTCGAGCACCCAGATCCAGGCGACCGAAGCCTACCTGACCACGCTGAACGGTGGGGATGCGAAAAAGGCCGGGGACCTCCTCAAGCCCGAGAACCGGCTCAACATGAGCAAGATGCCGATCGCGGGCATGCAGACCACCTATGACGCCTTTGCCCTGATGACCGACTCGGCCTCCTCGGCCACGGCCTTCGCCTGCGGTCTCAAAACGCTGAGCGGCGTCATCGGCATGAACGACACCAAGACGAAGAGCTACAAAAGCATCGCCCAGTTGG
>JBFYWX010000375.1:0-8331 GCA_041310825.1 Desulfobacteraceae bacterium
GCGTGCCTGTGTCGAATCTTCTGAGAAACGCCAAGGGGGGAGAGTTTAGCTGATCAATACCGTCAAAAAGCAGGGGAAGGGTTTAATCGCCGCCGTTACCGCCTTGCCTTTTCCCATTTTAAACATTTGTCTGGTTATTTTTCCTCTAAAATAAATGAAAGACTTGAAATGTTACGCGGTGGCGCTGCTCGGCACACTAAAAGCGGAAAAGCTGAAAATCGATCACTGGCGCGAGAAGGAAACCACCCGCGACGGCGTGCGCATCGCCATCCATGATTTTCTGTACAGCGAGGGGACCGGTTTGCCCATATCGAGCTACTCGGAGGCGGAGGTGGGGATCAAGTCCGAGAGCGTGTTCCGCCATGTCTATTGGGCCTACCCCACGGTGCCGTCGCCTTATTACGGGAATCATGTCTGACGCAGAGGAGCACCAATGACCAGTCGCATTGAAAAGCTGTAGGCCGATTTCTACGAGTGGCCTGAGAGTTGGAAGGGTTTGCCCGAGGATGTGCCTTACGGAGAGGGGATCATCGAAATCTATAAACCGTTCGTCGAAGAGTTGCTGTCTCATTATAGCAAGAGCACGGTAAACAGACACCTGAATAATCTCTGGCTGTTGGGCGGGGAGCTCATCCGGAAGATCAATATGAATCCGGTGCTCCGGAAAAAGGCCTCGATAGATCTGCTCCTTGAGAATGTCGACGAGACCGGCGGGCCTTATTGCAGGCACCTGGATTCGGAGGAACAAATGAGGGCCTATGAGGCGACCTGCAGGAAGCTGTATAAGGTTTTGCTGGCGCGGAAGCCGAGCGAAACTAGAGGGGACAACAGCATCCGTGTCTCATAATTGTCTTTATCTCGTCATTCCGGCATGTTTTTAGCCGGAATCCAGAATTCAAGTAACTCTGAATGCCGGATCAAGTCAGGCATGACGATTCCATTTCGAGTCGATTAGCAACATCTCCAGCAGAGCAGGAATCTCCGCGACGCCGGACAGGATGCGGTCGGCGGCGCGGAAGTCGCCGTCGCGGTTGAGCCCGGTCGGAATGACCCAGCACTCCAGGCCCGCGGCTTTGGCCGCCGCAAGGCCGCGCTCGGAGTCCTCGACGGCCACGCACTCGGCCGGGCTGCGGCCGGAGATCTCGAGGGCCCGCAGGTATGACTCGGGGTCCGGCTTGGTGTTGCGGACGTCGTCGCAGCTGACGACGAACTCGAAGAACCGGCCGAACCCCGTGCGGGCGTGGATGAGGTCGAAGTGGTCCCGGCGCGAGCTCGTCACGACGCCCGTCGTGAGCCGCCCGGAGAGCGCTGCCAGCACGTCCGCCGCCCCCGGCACGGCGAACGAGCGCGTGCGCAGCAGCTCGGAATACACGCGGTTGCGTTCGGACCGCTTCTCCTCGACCTCCGCTACGGACAGCCCGGCGGCCAGGTGCCAGCCCCCGATGGTGTCCTTCAGGTAGAACTCGCAGAACTGCTCGACCGTCAGCTCGACCCCCAGCCCGGCCAGCACCTGCCGGTTCGCCTCGTAGTAGAGGACCTCGGTGTCGACCAGGACCCCGTCGTTGTCCCAGAAGATGGCGGTCTTGCGCATTCGAAGCTGGAAAATCGGGCGTCTCAGCCGGAGATGACGAACAGGTGCACCTCGCGCGGGCCATGGGCGCCGTGGACCATGACGGCCTCGATGTCGGCGGTCTTGCTCGGACCGGAGATGAAGGACATGTAGTTGGAAAGCCCTTCCTGCCGAAAGCGTTCATCCCAGCGCAGCAGGGCGAAGAGCTCCTTCATGTCGGCGAGGATCTGATCGAGCGTGATCAGGCCGACGTGGATCGAGGGCACCAGCGCCACCGAACGCGGCTGACCGGGGCGGTTGCGCATGACGAGTGTCGCCGTGTCGGCCAGGCAGAAGTCGGCGGCGGTCACGCCGATGAACGAGGCGATAATATCGGCGCGCTGGCGCTCACGTTCAGCCCTCTCCGCTTCGCCGTCGGCATGAGGGTCAATCGGATTGGTGATTCGCAACGGGACCTGGAGGCGGGCGAGCGCCTCCGCGAGGCCGAGGCGGTCGATCAGCGGATGCCGCCAGGTGGCCACGCTCTTGGATTCACCCCACTCCGGCGCTCGTTTTCCCACAAGACCTGCGATGGCCGCGGCAGCAGCCGCCAGATTTTCCACTGGGGCTACATTGAGGTTTATGGGCTTCCCGGCCTCGACAAGCTGCTCAAAAAGGGCGCCACGTTCTTCTGCCGTGCGCTGATGAACCCTATCCAGCAACAGCAGCTCTTCAGCCGACGGGCTCTCAGCGAACAGTTGCCCGGGACTTCTCGACACATCCGGTGCATGGCCCAGTGCGGTTCGTAAGCGCCGCAAGAACCTATTTTCTTCGGCCATCCT
This sequence comes from Desulfobacteraceae bacterium, assembly GCA_041310825.1. GTDB lineage: Bacteria > Desulfobacterota > Desulfobacteria > Desulfobacterales > SpSt-501 > SpSt-501. The sequence goes on from JBFYWX010000375.1 coordinate 2,392, forward strand.
CATTCCCTCATCACTCCGGCTCCGACTCCCCACTCCGACTCGCTTCTCTCACTCGTTACTCGTTGCTCATCACTTTCTCTTCCGCCACCTCTCCATGAACGTCACCCCTGCCAGCGGGTGCCAATCCCGGCTTTGGGTCCAACCTTGCATGGGCGGCGGCAGCCGTCGAATCATGGCGCCGCTCCGCGGTAGCAGTTTCTGCCCGGCGGCGGCCAGCTTTAAAACAAGTTCGTAAATCCGGCGGCTGCGGATGAGCCACGACCAGCCCCGGTAGGCCAGCCCCTCGGCGCGGCCGGCCGGTTCGACCTGCCAATTCGCGTCGCCGTAGGCGAGCTTCTCCCGCAGGGCGAGCAGCATGCGCGGCAGGTCGATGTTCATCGAGCAGGCGTCCTTGCAGGCCCCGCAGAGCGTCTCCCCGCAGCAGAGGTCCTTGGCCCGGTTGATCCCGGTCAAAAGCGGCGTCACCACCGCGCCGACCGGCCCCGAGTAGGCAAAGCCGTAGGCATGCCCGCCGATTTTGCCGTAAACCGGGCAGACATTGAGACAGGCGGCGCAGCGGATGCAGCAGAGCATTTCGCGGAACTGCGGGTCGGCCAAGATCCGGCTGCGGCCGTTGTCGATAATCACCAGGTGAAACTCGTCGGGGCCATCAGAGTCGCCGGGCCGGCGCGGTCCGCCGACGAAGCTGACATAGGTGCCGATGTTTTGAACCGACGCCCCCCGGCAGAGGAGCCTCAGAATGATCTCGTATTCGTCGAGGCGCGCCACGATGCGCTCCATACCCATGAACGCCATGTGCACCCGCGGCATGGTGGTGGCCATGCGGATGTTGCCCTCGTTGGAGACGGTGGTGATGTGGCCGGTTTCGGCGCAGGCCATGTTGACGCCGGAGGTGCCCATGTCCGCTGTTAGAAACTTTTCGCGCAGGGCTTTGCGGGCGGCCTGGGTCAGCTCGGGCGGGCTTGTCGTGTGTCGGATGCCGAGCCTTTCGACAAACAGATCGGCGACCTCATTACGGGTCTTGTGGATGGCCGGGGCGATGATGTGGGAGGGCTTTTCACCGGCCAGCTGGATAATGTACTCTCCGAGATCGGTTTCCACCGCCTCGATCCCGGCGGCTTCGAGCGCCGGGTTGAGGTCGATCTCCTCGGTCACCATGGATTTGCCCTTGACGAGCATGCGCACCTGGTTGCGGCGCGCCACCTCCAGGCAGTAGTCCACGGCGTCTTTGGCGGTCGCGGCAAAAAAGACGTGGCCGCCGTTCTGCCGGATCTTGGCCGCCAGGGATTCCAGGAGAACATCGAGGTTTTCGATCGCCCGCTCGCGGATCTCGTGCGCCTTGAGCCTCAGATCCGGCCCCTCGGGCAGTTTACGGTAGGCCTCGGCCGTACCGCGGCCAAAACGGTCCTGGAGAGAGGTGAGGGATCGCCGCAGCACCGGGTCGGCGATGCCCCGCTTGGCCTCTTCCACATAGTTTTCAGTGCTGATGTCGGGCATAAATGCAATAGGGTTCGAGGGGTCAAGGGACCAAATGAACCGTTCACTCGTTGCTCGTTACTTCCGGCCGGCCAGGATCTCCGCTATGTGCATTGTTTTGATCGGTAGGCCGCGGCGGCTGACGGCGCCGGCGATGTTGAGCAGGCAGCCCGTGTCGCAGCCGACCACGGTGTCCGCGCCGGAGTTGACGATGTGATCGACCTTGTCGTTGACCATGGCCGCGGAGATGTCCGGGTATTTCACCGCGAAGGCGCCGCCGAACCCGCAGCAGTAGTCGGAGTTCTTCATCTCCACCAGTTCGAGGCCGGCCACGTTGCCAAGGAGCCGGCGGGGCTGCTCCTTGACCCGGATGCCGCGCAGCAGATGGCAGGAGTCATGGTAGGTCACCCGGCCGGAGTAGCTCGCGCCCAACTCCTCCACCTTCAACACGTCGACCAGGAACTCGGTGAACTCGTATGTGCGCGCGGCGATGCGCTCCGCACGTTCACGCCATTGCGGTTCCTCCTTGAACAGCTCCGGGTAGTGGTGCCGCACCATGTGCACGCAGGACCCGGAAGGCGACACGATGGTGCCGGCATTTTCGAAGACCTCGATGAACCGCCGGGCGACCGTGCGAGCCTCATTTCGAAACCCGGAGTTGAACGCCGGCTGCCCGCAGCAGGTCTGATCGGTCGGGCAGTCCAGTTCAAGGCCGAGGCCTTCCAGGACCCGCACCATGGCTTCGCCCACATGCGGCCAGATGGTATCGACTAGGCACTGGATGAAAAGTGTGACGCGACGTGGTTTGATCATGGTGGCCGCTATGCACTCCCGCTCGCCTGTCGGGGCCGGTGCGCCTGCCGATCGCGACCCGCGAGAAGTTGGTTATTGGATCATCAGCCCCGGCAGGTAGGTGGCGATCTGTGGAAATGCCACAAGCAGCGCCAGCGCCAACACTTGGAGTCCGACAAACGGGATCACGCCCCGATAGATTTCGGTGGTCGTGACGCTCGGCGGCGCTATGCCTCGCAAATAGAAAATCGAGTAGGCAAACGGCGGTGTGAGAAAAGAGATCTGCAGGTTCACCATCACCAAGACGGCAAACCAGACGGGGTCGAAGCCGAAGGCGGCCGCCACCGGTGTCAGCAGCGGCACCATGATGAAAACGATCCCGATCCAGTCGATCACACAGCCCAAAAGAATCAGCAGCAGGTTGACGCCGACCAGGAAGCCCCATTTTCCGAAAGGCAGGCCGGTGAAAAGCTCCTGGATCAGGTCATCTCCGCCGAGCGCCACAAAAACCGTGGAAAAGAACGATGCGCCAACGGCGATCATCATGATCATGCTGGTGATTTCAAGCGTCTGAACGCATGCGTCTCTGACCAGCGTTAAATTGAGCCTTCCGTAAAACCGTGCCAGGACCATGCCGGCCAGTGCGCCCACCGCCGCCGCCTCGGTTACGGCTGCGATTCCGAAAAAAATGCTGCCCAGCACCGCCAGGATCAGCAGCGCGGCCGGCACCACCGATGTCAGAAGCAGGTAGAGCTTGTGCTTCATCGGCACCAACCGTTCCTCGGCTGGCATCGGCGGACCGTCCTCCGGGTGCAGATAGCATCGAACGACGATATAAACAACATAAAGCCCCGCGAGCAGCATGCCCGGGAAAACCGTGCCCAAGAAAAGTTTGCCGACCGAAATGCCGGCCAGCGGTCCGTAGATGACGATAAGCACACTGGGCGGGATCAGGATGCCTAGTGTCCCGCCGGCGCAGATGGCCCCGCAGGCCAAGGATTTGTTGTAGTTTCTGGACAGCATGGCGGGCAGGGCGATGAGCCCGACGGTCACCTCGGAGGCGCCGACGACGCCGGTTGCAGCAGCAAAGATCGTACAGATGGTGATGGTGCTGATTCCCAACCCTCCCCGCAGACCGCCAAGCAGGAGGTACAGCGAACTGTAGAGCCGTTCCGCGATGCCGGACTTCTCCATGTAAACACCCATGAAAAGAAACAACGGCACGGCCAGTAAATCATAATTCTTCATCACGCCTTCGAGGCGCACGATGAAAAAACCGAAGACTTCCGGGCCGATGAAGGCGTACCCGAAAATCAGGGACAACCCCCCCAGGACAAAGGCGGTGTTGTATCCCATGAAAATGCTCGCGAAGAGGCCCGCGAAGATCAACAGGACGATGATCTCTGTGCTCACCGGTGCGATCCCTCTGCGCGGGTTAAGACGAGCACCGCGCGCAGGAACTCGGCCACCCCCTGGAGCACCAGCAGCAGAACGCCCAGCGGCATGACGGTCTTGAACGGATATAGAATCGGCATCCAGTAGCCTTGCATGGAGCGTTCATCCGTCACCCAGGATAGGTAGACATATGGGATGAGTTCGTAGAGCAGAATGCCCCACAGCGGGAAAAAGAAAATCAGAGAAAAAAAGATGTCCGCCCACGCCTTCTTGGTGGAGGAAAAGTTTCGGTAGAAGATGTCGATGCGGACATGTTTTTGCTTGAGCATCGTGTATCCCGCTCCAAGCCAGAAATAGCTGCCGCCGAGCATGTAGCTGATGTCGAAGGCCCATTTGGTGGGGGCGTTGAAGACATATCTCAACACGATTTCATAACCGAGCACCAGCGTAAAGACCAGCACCAGCCAACTGACCGTCTTCCCGCTCCAGGCGTTGATAGAGTCGATCACCCCAATGAGCCTGATCATCTCTCTATGCCCCACCTCGTGCGCAGATCCTCCGCGCAGCCATGCCGTGCCGTTCACCTGCGCTTCGTGTAGCGTCCACCGGTGCCAGCCATTGCCCCTGCCCGGCCCTTGCGATACGGTCGGGGCATTCGAATCCGACCCGCCTCCGGCATTACTCGAACTGCGGAGTCATCAGGGCTTTGTAGCCGTTATATTCCTTTCGAAACTTTTTCTGGGACTCCCACACCTTTGCGAAGAAGGGGTCCTTGGCCGCTTTTTGGTCCATGAGGGCCGCGGCCGTGCCGTAAAGTTCTTTCTGGATCTTGGGGTCCAGGTAATGGATGGTGACACCCTTCTGCTGGAAAAAGGCAAGCGCCTCGATGTCTTTGGTGATGCTGTTGGTGAGCATGCGCATGGTGGTCATCTGGGCGGCGCCTTTCACAACCTCTTGGAGATCTTTGGGCAGCTTTTCCCACGACTTCGGGTTGACGAGGATATCCAGGATGGTGCTCGGCTGGTGGATCCCCGGGACCAGGAGGTATTTGGCGATTTCGTGGAAGGCCAAGGTCTTGTCCATGCTGGGGATGCTGAACTCCCCGGCGTCAATGACGTTGCGCTGCAGCGCTTCATAGATCTGCCCGGCCGGCAGCATGACGACCGACGCTCCGGCGGCGCTCAGGATCTCCCCCCAGTAGCCGGAGGTGCGGAACTTCAGGCCCTTGAAGTCCTCCATGCTTTTGATCGGCTTGTTGGACCATGCCAGATTCTCGGGAGGGATGATGCCGCAGGGGGCCACGTACCCGAAGTTGTAAGGGGCGTAAAGCTCCTGGTAAAGCGCCATGCCCTCGCCCTCGTACATCCAGGACAGGTAGGGGACGGCCTCCATGCCGAAGGGAAGATATCCGAAAAGTGCACCTGCCGGCATTTTGCCGATCCAGTAGGCCGGAGACGCGTGGGCCACATCGATGTTGCCCATGCGCGCGGAATCGAACACTTCAAGGGCGCCGACCAGCTTTCCGGCGGGGTAGCTCTTGATCTCCAACCTGCCTCCGCTCATCTGGTTGACCGATTCAGCGAAAAAATCGGCTGCCCACTGGATTTGGGTTCCTCCGGGCCAGGCCGAAGCCATTTTCCAGGTAATTTTCTGGGCTCCAGCCGGTGCGGCCGCTGCGAGAATCAGCAAGCCAACGATTGCCAACGCAAACCAACTTTTTCGTTTCATGATGACCTCCTGTGTAATAGACACCACGGCATAGACACATCGCAATCAAAAAAGAGTTCAACCTCAACTTGATAGCAAAACCGCCGGACAGGGTCAACATGATTCGGCGCAGAGATGGAGCCGTTTCATCCCCGCCCGCAACCGCGCGCGCATACCGAAACCCGAGTAGGAGGCGTTGTCGCGACCGTCCCAACAGGAGACGCACACGGCCATACCGCCGGCCTGCGTGAACCAGCGCACGGCGTGCTGGGCGACGTTGCCGAAGCCCTGGAAGGCCGCGGTCATGCCTTTTACGTCGCGGCCCAGGCGCCGCAACGCCTAGCGCACGCAGAACATGACCCCAAAGCCGGTGGCCTCCGTGCGCCCCAGTGAGCCGCCCATGTCGACCGGCTTGCCGGTGATGAACCCAGGGTAATGCCCGCCGGCAAGGACTATCAGGGACGTTCATTGTTTTATTGTTAGACAGGTGCACTGCTGACTGTTATTGAACACCCATGCCACGTAAAGCCCGATTGGATGCGCCCGGAGCGCTGCATCACATCATCGTAA
>JBFYWX010000376.1:0-6808 GCA_041310825.1 Desulfobacteraceae bacterium
TGGTGGAGCTGGCCCGGCGGCTCAAGCTTGCCCAGCCCACGGTGACACAGTCCGTTGCCCGCGGAGAAAAGATAGTCTCCGAGAAAGGCATGCAAATAGAAAAAGAATTGAAATAGTAAAACAAAGAACGTCCCACATTGCTATTCGATACTCCGTTAATCGAAAAACAGATAGGTCCTGCCGGGGGAGACTGCCATGATCCGGTCAGAATCGAGCAAGCGACAGGGGATGATATATCCGGCGATATCGAAGCCTGGATGCCTGTTTTGGGGTCTGCTGTTCATTTTTGTTATTTTCCCCCTTTTGTCGAATCAAAATTACTAAAAAGGTGCTGGATGCCGGGGCAACAAAAGCGGTAATCGATGTCGTCCCGGATAAGTGCTTTCAACCCGTGTGCCACTCGTGCGGTTGGCCAAGAATCCTGCGAACAGGTGTCTGGGTGGTTATTATGCCGGTGGGCGAAGACATCCTGAGAAGGTCGCATCATGAAAACGAGCATATTCAGACGGCTATGGCCTTTGATTATAGTGTTCCCGTTAGTGGCTCTGCCCGGCTGCGTCGGGACTCCAGACAAGATTCGCAAAGTCGACTCGCCGACCGCGGCGGAACTTAGGGCAAGCTGGAAAAGCTATCAGACATTTTGCCTGAACAGGGGCTACGGTGTCTCCACGGCGGGGTCCGCCATTCTTTTTCAGGTGAAAGGCGACAAGGCGATTCAGAAGAGCGGCGACTGGCAGGAAGTTGCCAGCGATAAGGCGGCGCAGGATTGTGCGGGCTTTTTAATTCGCCCGTCACCGGTGATGAGCTTGCTCGGCGAAAATGATGCTAAGTTCGGTTATCTGATCTACGAATACAAAGATTCGGTTTCGGCAGTGATCATTGACTCCGCGACCATCAGCTTGTTCTATTACCCCTCCCCCAAACCCGGCGCGCCCTGACCGGGGAAATTGGAAATGCACAGCCATATCTTGCGATTAGCAAGAGCATACGCGCTTTCGCGTGCCCCCAGTCTACGCCCAAGCGGCTTCAACAGGAGGTCTATGGATCACGGCGGCCGTTCATCCTACACCATCGCACGATAACCGCCTGTCAACAGATTCAAATAGCAGGACAGCATGCTTACAATTCGTGACAGCGTCTAATTTTGGCACTGCCACGAATTTTAGGCGTTGTTTTCGGAGCTATTTGGGCTTACCCAGCCCACCTTTTTTCCAAGTAACAATCTGGAATAGAACAGTAAACTGCCATTCTTGCCGCTCGTGCCGGTTTTCAACAGGTAAAGCGGCGGGCTCGCCCCAAGGGAGAGGGGGCTTTTTATTCTCGGGGTGCTGCGGGCCGGGCGGGGGCCGGCTGGGAGGGGCAGAAAACGTTGGACAAAGCGGGCGGGGTTCATTAAACTTTGCGGCCAGCCGGCGCGGGTCCGCGATAAAGGTCGATCCGGCCCGCGCCGCTTACCGCCCCGAAAGGAGGCCGCGATGCCCTTTTCAACCCTTCACGAGCTTCTGCGCCGCCAGGCCGAGCAGAGGCCCGGCGCCGAGGCTATCCTGGCCCCCGGGCGGCCGCCGCTCACCTACGCGGGGCTGTTCGCCCGGGTCGCAGAAACCGCATCGCGGCTGCGCGCGTTCGGGATCTCCCCGGGCGAGCGCATCGCCGTGGTGCTTCAGAACGGCCCCGAGATGGCGGTGGCCTTTCTGGCGACCGCCTGCGCCGCGGTTAGCGCCCCTCTCAACCCCGCCTACACCGCCGAGGAGTACCGCTTCTACCTGTCCGACCTGAACGCCCGGGCGCTTCTGCTCGCCCCGGGCGCCGACTCGCCGGCCCGGGCGGCGGCCGCGGGCCTCGGCGTGCGGGTCCTCGAAATCCTGGCCCTTGAGGATGGAGCGGCCGGCGAGTTCGCGATCCGCGGCGCGGCCCCGGCCCCCGGCGGTCCGGCCGCGCCCCCCGAGGGCGGGGACTGCGCCCTGGTGCTGCACACCTCCGGCACCACCTCGCGGCCGAAGCTCGTGCCGCTCACGCATGCGAACCTCTGCGCCTCCGCGGCCGGCATCGCGGCCTCGCTCGACCTCGGCCCGGCCGACCGCTGCCTGAACGTGATGCCGCTGTTTCACATCCACGGGCTGGTCGGCGCGCTCTCCGCATCGCTTACCGCCGGTGCGGGCGTGATCTGCGCCCCCGGCTTCGACGACGAGGGCTTCTTCGACTGGGTGCAGGCGCTGCGCCCGAGCTGGTACACGGCCGTGCCGACGATGCACCGGGCGGTTTTGAACCGCGCCGCGGCCCGCCGCGAGGTCGTCGCCGCCTGCCCCTTGCGGGTGATCCGCTCCTGCTCGGCCGCGCTCGCCCCCTCGCTCAAGGCGGAGCTCGAGGAGGCCTTCGGCGTCCCGGTGGTCGAGGCCTACGGCATGACCGAGGCCAGCCACCAGATATCCATCAACCCGCTGCCGCCGCTGGCGCGCAAGCCGAGATCGGTCGGCCTGCCCACCGGGACCGAGGCGGCTGTCATGGACGAGGGCGGGGAGCTCCTGCCGCCGGGCGCCGTGGGCGAGATCGTCATCAAGGGGCCCGGCGTCACCCGCGGCTACGAGGCCAACCCGGCCGCCAACGCGCAGGCCTTCACGCGCGGGTGGTTCCGCACCGGGGATCAGGGCTACATCGACGCCGAGGGCTACATCTTTCTCACCGGCCGCATCAAGGAGATCATCAACCGCGGTGGCGAGAAGATTTCGCCCCGGGAGATCGACGAGGCGTTTCTGGAACACCCCGGGGTCGCCCAGGCCGTCGCCTTCGCGCTGCCCCATCCGACCCTCGGCCAGGACGTGGCCGTGGCCGTGGTGCCCCGCAGCGGGGCGCTCCTGGAGGAGGAGGCGCTGCGGGAGTTCGCCTTCGAGCGGCTGGCGGCCTTCAAGGTGCCGAGCACGGTGGTGATCGCCGATGCGATCCCCAAGGGGCCGACCGGCAAGCTCCAGCGGATCGGCTTGCACGCGAAGCTGGCCGCGGCGCTGTCGCCGGCCTACCGGGCGCCCCGCGGCGGCGTTGAAAAGGCGCTGGCCGGCATCTGGGCCGAGCTGCTCGCCGTGGAGAGGGTCGGGGCGCAGGACAACTTCTTCCTGCTGGGCGGCGACTCGATCCTGGCGCTGCGGCTGGTGGCCGAGGTCAAGCGCCGGCTCGGCGTGGAGCTGCCGCCGCACGAGGTGTTCCGCGCGCCGACCATCGCGCAGATGAGCCGGCTGATCGCCCGCGGGGGGGGCCGGGGCGCGGAGCACGGCTCGCTCGTGAGGCTGTCCGCGGGCGCCGGGGGGATTCGCCTGTTCTGCGTCCCCGGCACCAAGCGCAACGTGTTTGCGGACCTCGCCGGGCTGGCCGGCTTTTTGGCGCCCGAGCACGCGCTCTATGGGTTTCAGGACAGCCACCGCAACCCCCTGCCCATCGGGCGGCTGGCGGCGGGCTATGTGCGCGAGATGCTCGCCGCGGACCGCGACGGCCCCCATCGCCTGCTGGGCATCTGCTCGGGGGCCGTGGTCGTCTTCGAGATGGCGCAGCAGCTGGCCGCGATGGGAAGGGCGGTGGCGTTTCTGGGGATGGTGGAGCCCTCCCCGCCCATGGCCGACCCGCTGCGGCCCCACATCGATTTTCTGCGCATCCTCCTGCGCCGGGCCGCGGGCGGCGGGATGCGCCCCCTCGAGGGCCTGCTCGGGCTCGGCCCGGAAGAAAGAAAGGCCTACCTGCGCATCCGGCTCAGGGACCTCGCCATGCACCTGGTCGTCCGGCGCTACCGGCCCCGGGCCTATGCCGGCCGGATCCATCTCTACCTGACGGCCGAAACGATAGAAGACAGGGGCTCGCCCCGGCTGCGCTGGTCTGCCTGGTGCAAAACGCCCGCTGCGACGCGCCGCATCCTGGGAACCCACAACGCCATCACCGGAAAGTACGGCACCCCGGTCTCGGAGGCCGGCATGCGCAGCCTGGCGACCGCCCTCAGGGCCGACATGGCGGCGTGAAGAGCGCCCGGCCCCCCCCATCATCCCCTTTCCACGCCGGCCCCTTGCCCCCACCCGGAGGGCCGGCGCGCAGGGGGAGAGAAAACCGCAAGGAGCTAAAATGAAGCCTGCCGCAGAGGCGTTCCGGTTCTGGGCGGGGCGGCTCGCATCGTTCCTGGAGGGCGTTCGGTCGTCGCGGTAGCGCCTATCGGCTCCCACAAGGGGCGGGTGCGCCCTGGCCCGCGGGGCGGGCGGGGTCGGGGCTGCGGCGCGTCCGGGCCTCCGCCGCATCGCTCAGCGCTGGCACCCTGCGATCAGGGCCTTGCCGCTGGAAAAATTTCGCTTGCGCCTACGCCCGGGCCAAGCTATGGTGGCGGCACAACAGACTCCCTTCTCCCGTGCGGCCGGAGGTGGCGCGACAGCTGGTGTTTCTGGGCGGTTCGGATCTCTCGGTTCGCTTGCTCGATTGCTTCTTGGGACCCATCACCCATCGCGGCGGATCCTCCGCCAGCAGCCGATCGCCCGGAGGCCCAACATGAATCCCCTCGTTTGGAGGCCCAACGCAAACCCCCAGGGAGAGTTGAGAAGACAGGTTGCGGGAGCGCCGGTTTCGGACCGGCGGAACTCCCCTCGTGACCGCAGATCGGGGGTGGACCGGCGCCAGCGCGACCCCTCTTTTTTTCTCGCCTCAGGCAGGGTCGAAAGAAGAAGGGACCCCGAATGCCGGTGCCGGCCGGATCGCCGCAAGGCGCAGTTGCCGCCAAACGATGTTTGAGCGGGGCCCTTGCTTGAAAAAAAACGTTCTGAAAACACAGGCCTTGGTCTTCCCGCACCGCAGGTTCCACCAAGGTCCACCCGCAGCGGCCCCGGCGAAAAGCGAGAGGCTTTCAAGGCCGCCGCGGACCGTGCGGCCTGCCCCCCGGCTCGCTTGCAAGCCGCTGGCGGGCAAGGCCGTTTGCCCTTGGGAAGCGGTGCGGGGCCTTGCGCCCGGACAGAAAGGCAGGGACTTGTGCGAAAGACGACCGCGCTCCTTCTGGGAATGGTTTTGCTGCTGGCGGCTGCCGCGGGCGTTTCAGCTCAGGCCGCCTCCGCCGGGCTCGAATGGAACACCATCAAGGACATAGAGGTCAAGGCGGCCCCTCTCGATGTTGCCTCCTCGGCAGACGGAAAATGGCTTTTCGTTCTGACGCCCGGGGAGGTCCTTGTCTACGCGCTCCGGGAAGAGGCGATCGCCGCCAGGATACCCGTCGGCAGGGAATTCGACCGGATTGTATCCCTGCCGCGGCCCGACAGGCTCGCTGTCGCCAGCAGTGGCAAGAAAACCCTCCGGCTGATCCGGCTCGATGAGGTTCACAAATTCGACCTGCAAGGGCGAGCGTTCAGGGGGCCTGCGGACGCGCCGGTTGTCGTTGCCGTCTTTGTCGACTACCAGTGACTGCACTGTGCGGGGTTTGAACCCCTCCTCCGGCAGGTGCTGGAGAAATACCCGAGCGAGGTGAAGCTTGTGATGAAACACTTTCCCCTTCCCTCCCACCCGTTCGCCCAGCAGGCGGCGATGGCGGCGATGGCGGCGGCGGCCCAGGGGCGGTTCTGGGAAATGCACGAGAGGCTCTACGCCGGCCAGAAAGAGCTGAGCGAGGCCCGGGTGAAGGCCATCGCCCGGGAGATAGGTCTTGATATGGAGAGGTTCAATGCGGATGTGGAAGCCCCGGAACTATGGGCCCTGATCCGCAAGGACATGGAGGAGGGCCAGCGGGCGGAAGTCAGGGGGACCCCCACCGCCTTCATCAACGGCAAGCGGCTCGAGGCGCGCAGCCTGGCCGGCATGGTGGAGGCCGTTGAAGCCGCGCTAAAAAAATAGCTTTTTCCCCGCGCGTTCTCTGACCGACAGGACCCCCAGCACATGCCGTCGGATCCCCTCACGCCTGTGGTGGAGCGCAATGCGCCCTGCCGTTTTCACCGGGGCCGCTTTCTTTGCAGCAGGGTCTGTTGCTGAAGGTTTTTTTCAGTCCTTATTCTTTATTCTTTTGCATTCTTTTTTCTGCCCGCCAGGCACTGAGCCGCCCCATCAGCACATAGCACACCGGTACGAACAGGATGGCGATGAGGGTCGAAGCCAGCATGCCGCCGATGACGGCGGTGCCGAGCGCCCGGCGACTGGCGGCGCCGGCCCCCGTGGCGAGGGCGAGGGGCACCACGCCGAGGATGAAGGCGAAGGAGGTCATGAGAATCGGCCGCAGCCGCCGGCGCGAGGCCTCCACCGCCGCCTCCAGCAGAGGCATGCCGCGCGCCAGGAGCTCGCGGCCGTGCTCGACGATCAGGATGGCGTTCTTGGCGGCGAGCGCGATCAGCAGCACGAGACCGATCTGGGTGTAGACGTTGTTTTCGAACTGCCGCGCGAGCAGCGCCAGCACGGTTCCCAGCATGGCGAGCGGCACCACGAGGATGACCGCCGCCGGGTCGGTCCAGCTCTCGTACTGGGCGGCCAGCACCAAAAAGACCATGAGGGCGGCCATGGCGAAAACGAAGATGGCCTGGTTGCCCACAAGCTTCTCCTGGAAGGCCATCCCCGTCCATTCGAAGCCCATGCCGGCGGGCAGCTTCCGGGCGGCCATGTCCTCCATGATCTTCAGGGCCTGTCCTGAGCTGTATCCTGCCGCCGCCATGCCGTTGATGCCGGCGGCGGGGTAGAGGTTGTAGAGGGTGATGACCGCGGGCGCGGTGCGGTAGCTCACGTCCGCCAGGGTGCCGAGGGGGACCATGCGGTTCTCGGTGTTGCGCACGTGCAGTCTGCGGATGTCGTCGGGTTCGAGCCGGTAGCGGCTGTCGGC
>JBFYWX010000397.1:0-3096 GCA_041310825.1 Desulfobacteraceae bacterium
ATCCTGCGCGCCTTCGGCTTTCAAGTTTATTTCCCGGAGACCCACTCCGCCATGCTCGGCGCCACCCGCATGGCCACCGAGTTCATCCCCGAGGCCAACGCCATCGGCTACTCCCCGGATATCTGCTCCTACCTGACGGCCGACATCGGCGCCTTTCTGAAGGGCGTGACCCCGCTCGAGAAGGCCTTCAACATCAAAAGTGTCCCGCAACCGGATGTGTTGGTGTTCAACACCAACCAGTGCCGCGACGTGCAGGACTGGTTCAACTGGTACGGGGAGAAATTCGACGCGCCGGTCCTGGGCGTTCACACCTACCGCGGGGTCGGAGAGGTGACCGACAAGCACATCGTCTCCATCGCCAAGCAGCTGGAGGCCCTGATCCCGCCCCTGGAAAAAATCGCCGGCCGCAAATTCGAGATGGAGGAGCTGCGGCGGGCCGTGGCCCTCTCGCGGGAGTGCTCGGAGCTGTGGAAGAAAATCCTCGACACGGCCGCGGCCCGGCCCGCTCCGCTCACCTTCTTCGACGGCACGACCCTCATGGGGCCGGCCGTGGTCGGCCGCGGCACCCAGAAGGCGGTCGACGTCTACAAGATCCTCCTGGCTGAACTGGAGGAGCGCATCCGCAAGAGCGAGGGGGCTGTCGAAAACGAGAAGTTCCGCATCTACTGGGACGGAATGCCGGTCTGGGGGCGGCTGAGCGCGCACTCCCAGCTTTTTTCCGCGCGCCATGCCAATGTCCTCGCCTCCACCTACTGCAACAGCTGGATCTTCTCGGCCCTGGACCCCAAGGACCCCTTCACCAGCATGGCCCGGGCCTACACCGAGCTCTTCATCGTGCGCTCGGACGAGGCCAAAGAGACCTACATCAAAAACATGCTGAAATTCTTCAACGTCGACGGGATCATCTACCACGACGCCAAGACCTGCCCCAACAACTCCAACTGCCGCTACGGCATGCCCCAGCGGCTCGAGAAGCAGACCGGGATTCCGAGCTTGACTCTCAACGGCGACCTGAACGACCTGCGAATGATTTCCGACGAACAGACCAAGACCAACGTCGAGGCTTTCATCGAACAGCTCCAGGAGGGCCGGGGGTAGGGTGGGAGAATCGGTTCTCCGTTTCCCATGGGGATCCGGATCAAAATGCGGGAGCCGGGGTTCAGTAAGATGATGGCGTCGGGAGTAACCGACGAATTGCAAAGGAGGGAGTCATGTTGGAGTCATTGTTCCGGCCCACGGCCGTGGCCGTCATCGGCGCATCGTCCAAGGAGCTTTCCATCGGCAACCGGGTGATCCGAAACCTGATCGACTTCGGCTTCAAGGGCCGCATCTACCCCGTTAACCCCTCCGCGGACGAAATCCGGGGCATCCCGGCCTACAAGTCGATCCTGGACTGCCCGGACGGGGTCGACGTGGTCCACATGGTGATCCCCGCCAAGTTCGTGCCCCAGGCCGTCGACGATTGCGGCAAGAAGGGGGTCAAGCACATCATCATCAACTCGGGCGGATTCGGTGAAACCGGGGCCGAGGGGGCCGCCATCGAAAAGGACTTCCTGGAGCGTGCCCGGCGCTACGGGATCCGCATCCTGGGCCCGAACTGCCAGGGGGTGATCAACACCGACCCCGAGATCAGGGCCTACTGCAACTTTACCTTCACCAAACCGGATCCGGGCTTCATCTCCATCCTCGCTCTGAGCGGCGGGGTGGCGGAGGTGATCCACCAAGCCTTCGCTCAGATGGGGGTGGGGACGCGGATCTACGCCTCCAACGGCAATGCCGTCGACGTCACGATCCCGGAAATCATGCGCTACTTAGGCGAGGATGAAGGCACCCGGGTCATCGTCACCTACGTCGAGGGACTGCGCGATCCGGCCAACTTCATGAGGACCGCCACCGAAGTCGCGGCCAAAAAGCCGATCCTGGCGATGAAGGCCGGGCGTACCCGGGAAGGGGCCAAGGCGGCGGCCTCGCACACGGGCGGACTGGCCAAGGAGGACATCGCCACCGATCTCATATTCAAAAAGGCCGGTGTGCTCTCCTTCCGCGACGAGGGCCACCTGATTCAGGCCGCGGCCGCCTTCGGCAGCCAGCCGATCCCCGCCGGCAACCGCATCGGGATCATCACGAACACCGGCGGGCCGGCGGTGATCGCCACCGACGTCCTGGTCGGCTCCGGCTGCACGCTGCCGCCCTTGTCCGAGAAGACCAGGGCTTTCCTCAAAGAGAGGCTCTACCCCGAGGCCTCGATCGGGAACCCCGTGGACGTTCTCGCCACCGGCACGGCCCAGCACTACCGCGCCTGCCTGGACGCCATGATGGAGGATGAGACCTTCGACTGCGTCTTCGTCAACTTCGTCACCCCGTTCTTCGTCGACAACGAGAGCATCGCGCGCGAGATCGTGGCCGTCAACCAGCAGCGCCGAAAACCCATCGTCTGCAACCTGATGACCGACAAGCAGCAGTGGGCGGAGGTGGTCAGGATCCTGCGCGACGGCGGGGTTCCGTGCTTCCCCCTGCCCGGTGAGGCCGCCCGGGCCATGGCGGCCCTGGTGCAGTACCAGGCCATCCGCACCCGCGAGGCGCGCACCGTCCACCACTTCAGCGACGTCAAGCCGGAGAAGGCCCGCAAAATTCTCACCGCTGCCCGTAAAGCCGGGCGGGCCCAGCTCTCCGCCGCCGAGGTTTACGGCATCCTGGATGCCTACAAGATCCCGGTCGCCAAGTGGCGTATCACGTCCACTCCGGCCGAAGCGGCCGAGGCCGCGGCCCGGATCGGTTTTCCGGTGGTGCTCAAGGCCGATGCCTCCTCGGTGCTGCACAAGAGCGACACGGGTGGGGTGGCGCTGAACCTGACGAGCGCCAACGCCGTCAAAACCGCCGCCGCGCAGATGAAAAAAGCGATTGCCGCCCCCGACCTGCGCTTCTTCGTGCAGAAGTATCTACCCGGCGGGATCGAGATCATCATGGGTGCCAAGGCCGAGGAGGGTCTCGGCCACGCGGTGGTCTTCGGTCTGGGGGGGATCTTCGTCGAGGTCATGAAGGATGTGGTCTTCAACCTGACGCCGGTCAGCGCCGCGGAGGCGCGCGAGATGCTGG
>JBFYWX010000445.1:0-7491 GCA_041310825.1 Desulfobacteraceae bacterium
TACCGTCGCCACACGGGTTCCGCCCCTTTGGGTGCCTTGGAATCAACCTACGACAAGGAACCGCTGGATACCAGTTGGCAGGAACTGCTTTTTTCCTCTTGACAACTGTCAACCATATCAGAGTCCATCCATAAACGGCGTCTTACGGTCCATCCCGGCGTTCTCACTCTTCGTAATCCTCGGCGGTGTCTCACACCGCCTGTGGTTGCGACATCGGTGCGGCCTTGGCCTGAACCGTAATCCACCATTTCTGGCTGGATGGACACGAGTTAGATGGTTGAATTCCGAAACGCCGTTGGTACTCATGAAGTCTGAGCGCGCTTATTAGCCCAAATCCCCGGCCCCTGCAATGCTTATCGCCCCGTGCGCCGGGGACTGCTCCCAGGCCACCACCAGTCCGCCCCGCGGGGAGGGTCTGCGGACCAGGCGACCCGGCGGGGTGCGGCCGAGAAAATCGATCAGGGCCTTCGCCACCGTGAGGTGCCCGCGGGCGCACAGCGCGAGCAGCCTCCCCGACACCACCTCGTCGGGCACCTCGGTGATGATCTCGGACATCGTGACGGGGAAGCGGCGTACCGCGAAATTGAGGCCGGCGATCCGCTTCTCCGCGGGCAGCGCCAGCAGGCTCTCGGCAGCGCCGGGCGGAAAGATGTCCGGCGCGGGGCCGCGGGCGTAGCGCCGGTAGCGGCTGCTGATCTCCCGGTGGCGTGCACGGATCACCGCGTGCGTATCGAGGGCGGCGGCCATCACGCGCACCAGGCGCCGGGCCAGGGCGTGGCCGGGGTGGTCCGGCTCATCCAGGAAAGGAACCACGGCATAAATAAAGGCCCGCGGGATCCAGTAGGGCCGGAACCGGCCCGGCGCATACCCCGCAAACGGCTGCTCCCACTCGTGACTGGGCACGCCGTGGGCGTCGAGAACGATCCGCGGCAGCCAGCGCCGCCACAGCCGCGGTTTGACCCGGGCCTCGGGAAAACGCGGCGCTTCGGCGAAGTAATCGGCATACCACTCCACCCCCAGGGCATTGTAGCGCGCGGCATGCAGCTTGTGGTCTTCGGCGCCGGGCAGGAGCGCCTCGAGGGTGGCCACCCCATCGGCATTTTCGAGCGGCACGATGGCCACGTTGACCCGCTGGAGCGCCCGGCGGCCCCAGCCGGTCGCGGCCAGCTCCCACACCAGCCGCAGCGCCGCATTCGTGCTGGAAATCTCGTTCGCGTGATGGCGGGCATTCAAAAGAAGGGTCGGCTTCACGAGGCGCAGCCGTGCAACGGAGAAAGTGCCCCCGGCCGGGAGAGCGACCTCCACCGCCTGAATGGGCCGCCCCTGCCAGGAGACCCCGGCCTGCCAGGCGTGCACCTGGGGCAGCCGCCCCAGGCGACGGATCCAGTCGTTGACGGCGGCGGCCGTGAGCCGGCGGCCCATCGGCGGAGAGGGGATGTTTTTGCGATCAGCGGGGTGCTCCGGCACGGGGCGGGGCATGGGCCGCCGCAGCCAGAGGCTGCCTGCGGCGGTGGCGGAGGGGGTCGCAGCCCCGGAAACAGCCTCAGTCGAACCGGCGGAGGCGGCTTGGCCGGGTGCAGCCACGGCAAGCAGCAACCGCCCCTTCTCCCATGCGAGCGCGGTGACCTGCGCACGGCGCCCCCCACCGGGTCCGCCCGCCGCCGCAGGGGCCGTAAGCGCCCGGGCCCGCATCCGAGCCGCCGGGCCTCTTCGGGATGCTTTCGCAGAAACCCGGGGGAAGATGCGGCCGAAAGAAACCGTTTCCGGCAGCCCGTGCTCCCGGCCGAACACCCGGAAAAAATCCAGCAGCCCGAAATAGAGGTCCTCGTGCAGGGCCTCCATCGGTGCGACCCGCTCCTCGCTCACCCCGAGGCGCCGATCGCTCTCGTCGATCGCGACATCAAAACGGACCTCCTCCCAGAACGCGGCCAGCGCGTTCTCCCGCGCCGCCCCCATCCGGGCCCGCATGGAGGCTTCGAGCGCCGGCAGCCAGTGCGCCTGGAAATGGCGCCAGAAAATCTCCCGGTCGGTCGGAATGTCGACATCGAGGACCAGCCGCCCGTCTGCAGACAGCCGGATGCCGCCGGCGGCGGGGTGAACCCTCCCCTCCTCCGGGCGGCCCGGCAGGTAATCGAAGCTCGTCACCCGCGGCGTGAAGGTCGATTGGAACACGCGTCTGCGGCGGCGGTCCCAGGCCCGCACCCGGTAGGCATCGGGGAGCGTATCGTTATTGACCAGACGGACAGCATCAACCCCGATCCCCACGGCGGCCGCCAGCAGGTCCGGCCCGGGGAAGATCTCCTGGAGCCAGCGGCTCTCCATTTCAAGCGCACCCTCCCCGGGGGCGAAGGGCCGGTAAGCGACCTCCAGCCGCACCGGGTTAGGGATCTGCTTGAGGCGCGGCAGCACCACCTCGAGCAGCCATGAGAGGCCGGGCTTGTAAGCATTGAGGACGCAGATCCGGGGCCGGTAGCCTTTGGCCCGCAGGATCGCACCCACCTCGACCGCGAGAGCCCGGCGCACGGCGTTCGGCTTGCTGACCAGAATCAGCCCCTCCAGTCGCCCCTCGCCCGCGGGCAGCCCGCGCAGGCTGTCTGCGACCCGCCGGGTTTCGGACCGCCAGCGGTGGCGGAAATCCAGCGCGGCCGCCGCACTCCCGCGGACCGCGAGCGGCCGGGCCCCCTCGGTGGGGGTCACGCTCTCGCGGGCGGCCGCCACCGCGGATCGCAGCCCCGCCGCGCGATCGCCTCCGGGGCCGTCGGGGAAACCGATCCCGATCCAGCGCCGCAGCAGGCCGGAAAGAGCTGCCGGAGGCCCTTCGAGGTTGAGGTGGATCCCGCGCGCGCCCGGCTCCGCCGCCGGCACGATACGGGGGACGGGGCTCCTCCCGGGGGCCACGTGCAGGGTGACGCCGCCCGCCGGCGGTCTCCCCACCACCGCCAGCGGAAGCGCGATCTCGGTGGCCGCCAGCGCCAGGCGGGCGACCACCTCGGCGAGGGCCGCACCGAGTGGTGCCGGCACCGGTCCACGCGGGAGGTCGACCGAGAGGAGGAGCCGCTTTCGCATCGGCGCGCCGGCGGGTGAGTGATAGAATGTGTGGTCCAGGTCGAGCAGGTCGCAGCCCGCGGGCGCAGGCTGCGCCGCCGGCCGCGACGCGACCGGTGGGACCAGGACCAGCTCGCCCAGAATTCCCCCCTTCTTGTCGATGGCCTGGACCCGGTCCGCCCGGTCGGGGTCGTTCCGCAGCAGGGCCCAGCCCTTCAGCTTCGTTGAGGGCGGAGCGATCGAGACGGCCAGGGTGTGAAGCAGCGCGGCGAGTGCGCCCGGGGAACGGCCGCGCAACGCGAAACGGTCCGCCGCCATCCGCAGCACCTCAGCCGGCGCCGCATGGTGCCGGGAGGGGGGGTGAACAAAAAGACAGGACCCGGCGGAAGGGGCGGCGGCCAGGGGCCCGACCAGCGGGGTTCGCCAGGAGACCACTTCGACCGCCAGTCGCGCGGCAAGATTCAGGATCGCGGCCCAGACGTCCGGGTCGTCCAGCCCCGGCTCGACGCCGACGAAAAGTCCCAACCGGTCCGGGATCCCGTCGCGGTCGGTATCCATGAAAATG
This sequence comes from Desulfobacteraceae bacterium, assembly GCA_041310825.1. Classification (GTDB taxonomy): domain Bacteria; phylum Desulfobacterota; class Desulfobacteria; order Desulfobacterales; family SpSt-501; genus SpSt-501. The sequence continues at coordinate 3,611 of JBFYWX010000445.1, forward strand.
TGGCCGGGGGGGAACAAGGTGCAAAGGCCGAGCAGGCGGTGAAGGGGACGCTTTGAGATAGGCGTCGGCATGATCTCTTCCTGGGCGCCGTTCCGGAGCGGGTCTTTACCGGGGGCGTCTACCAGAGGCCATCGGGTTTGACAAGAACAGCCTTCCGTTTCGATCGGTTTTGGAGTTCATGGCGTTGACTTTGATGCACTTTCACTTTAAAGTGTATTCTGATACTTTCCGCTGTCACCATTCGATGAATCCATTAACCTGCACCGAATCAGAATAGGAGGAGTGACGATGAAAAACATCCGCTGCATGGCCAAACCGTTGAGCATCCTTCTCGCCGCGTGGGTTTTCCTGATCGCAGGCCCTTTCCAGGCGGGCGCCGCCCTCGTAGGGACCGAGTCCGTCATCGACCCCAGCCAGGCGCAGAGCGCCCGTGAGATGGTGCGCAGCGTATTGGCGCGCGAGGAGATCCAGACCGCCCTCCGGCAGCAGGGCATCGATCCGGCGGAGGCTCAGGCCCGTGCGGAGGGTCTCTCGGATGCGGAGGCCATCCGCCTGGCCGGGGCCATGGAGAATCTTCCGGCGGGCGGCGCCAGCGCCCTCGGCATCATCGTAGGGGCCATTCTGATCGTATTTCTCGTCCTGCTGATCACCGACATCCTGGGCTTCACCGACATCTTCCCCTTCACCAAGCAGACCCGCTGACAAAAAAGCGGCGGCAGGAGCTTCGCCTCTCCCTCTCCCGCAACGCTGGGGAGAGGGCGGGGGTGAGTGTTTCGAACTTATCGGCGACACCGACGAGCAGACCCGAAAGGAGACGCAATGGCCCCCATCATGCCTGAAGGCGAAGGCATCCGGAAAGCGGTGAAATGGATCGACGAGTTGCGGCAAACCGAGCCGGACAAAAAGCTGGCGGGCCTCATCCACGAGGCCTGCGTCAAATTCGACCTCTCGCCGCTCGAGGCGGAGTTTCTGCATAAGTTTTTTAAGAAGTAAACGCCGAGATCCTCCTTTGGGGGCAGACATCATTTCAGACCTGACCCCTGGAGCACGCGGGACAAAAGCTCGTCGGCATTCGTGCCGCCGCCGAGCTTGGAGTAGGTGACGCGGGGCGCTGCGTTGGGCGCCAGGCGCAGCGTGATGAAATAAGGGGTGCGCACCTCTCCGAGCGCCTTGTGGATCTTGAAGTCGCCGTCCGGGAAGAGCGGGAACGGCACCTCGTAGTGGGTTTTGAAGTAGTCCACCTCGAAGGCCGAGTTCCCCGCGCCGATTCCGATCAGCTTGACCTTTCCCTTGAGCGCGGGGTCCGCCTCGATCTTGCGGAACATCGCGTTCAGAGCGGGGGCATCCTTCTGGCAGTACGGGCAGTACATGCTGAAAATTTCAATCACCACCACCTCGGCCGCGAGGTCGGAGAGCTTGAACTCCCCCTGACCTTTCAGCCCGAGATAGGCCCGTTCCTCCGCACTCTTGGGCGCTTTGAGGATGATCTCCGGCAGGCTCGCCCCCACCGCCGGAGGCCCGCCGGCCGCAAGCGCAAAAACCCCGCCGACGACGATGCTTGTGATCACGACCAGCGCGATCCCCACCCATCTCGCCATACGTCCTCCTCTCTGTAAGTGGTCCGGGAAGGATCGCATCTTACACCCGGCACCCGGCGGCGTCAACCACCACCGCCGCCCTTTCAATTGAAAATGGAGCTGGGATCTGCTAATCGGCGGTAAGCTGACCCGGTTCAACCCCCTTGCCGAGGAGACCCGATGAACGAGCTGCAAACCCTCACCGCGGACCTCATCCGCTTCAAATCCATGCACTCCCGGCCCGATGAAATCGAGCGCTGCACGGCCTTCATCGAGTCCTATTTCGTGCAGCAGGGCATCGGCTACCGGCGGATCGGGCAGAACGGGGTCCCGACGCTGCTCGTGCTGCGGCCGGACGGCACCGTGCCGGTGCTGCTCATGTCCCACATCGACGTGGTCGACGCCCCTGACGAGCTCTTCGAGCCGCGCGTCGAGGACGGGAAGCTCTTCGGCCGGGGCAGCATCGACGACAAGTATGCCGCGGCCCTGTCGATGGTCCTCGTCAAAGAGCAGCTCGCTCGCCTGAAGGCGGCGGGCCGGAGCCAGGCCGACCTGCCCTGCGGGGTCCTGATCTCCGGTGACGAGGAGATCGGGGGCAAAAACGGCGCCCGGGCCGCCCTGGGCCAGTTGAAAACCGATTTCGCCATTGCTCTGGACGGCGGCCATCTCGGCAAGATCGTCGTGAAAGAAAAGGGCATCCTCCGGCTGAAGCTCATCGCCCGCGGCCGGAACGCGCATGGCGCGCGGCCCTGGCTGGGCGAGAACGCCATCGAGAAGCTCATTGCCGACTTCTTCAGGCTCAAGGGCCACTTCGAACTCTCCGCGCCGGACCACTGGCACCGCACCCTGAACTTCAGCCGCATCCAGGCCGGCAAGGCCGCCAACCAGGTGCCGGACTATGCCGAGGCCCTCTTCGACATCCGCACCACCGAAAACGATGATGTCGACGCCCTCGTGGCCGCCGTCCGCAGCCACATCCAGGGCGAGGTCGAGGTCCTCGAACGCGAGCCCCTCTTCCAGGGGGGAAGCTCCCCGCACCTCGCGCGGCTGCGTGAACTGGCGGGCAACCCCGAGCTTGGCTGCGAGCATGGGGCGAGCGATGCGCGCTTTCTCTCCGAGTTCGGCATTCCCGGGATCGTCTGGGGCGCCGACGGCGACAACAGCGCCCACTCGCCCCGGGAGCACGTCGACATCGAAAGCCTCAGCCGCCTCTACCGGATCCTGGATGCCTTCCTGACGGGATTGCTTTGACAAACCGGGCGGCTTCACGTAAATGAAAGTGTGTTTTCGATAGCCGGCCCGCGCCCGGCGGCTGAACCCCTGGCCGGCCGTTACCGAAATCAGCGCCGCGCCAACCCTCTCGCTCCCGCGCGGCCGATGAGAGTCCCATCGTTCAAGACCGGCGGTGACGCCATTTCCCACCCCAACCCGAAACCAAAGGAGGACACATGCTGAAGAAAGTTCTGTTGATCCTGACGGTCGTAGCGTTTGCCTGCGTCGGGGCGGCCCTGGCGGCGCCCAAACCGGGGGGCACCCTCGTCTTCGGCCGCGGCGGCGACAGTGTCGGCCTCGACCCGGCCTACGAAACCGACGGCAACTCCTTCATGATCTGCGACAACGTGCTGGAGGCCCTGGTGGAGTACAAGGAGGAGTCCACCGACACCGAGCCCGGCCTGGCCGAGTCCTGGACCATCTCCCCCGACGGGCTGACCTACACCTTCAAGCTGCGCAAGGGGGTCAAGTTCCACGACGGCACCCCCTTCAACGCGGACGCCGTGGTCTTCTCCCTGGGCCGCCAGATGAAGGAGCGCAAGGTCAAGTTCGCCGGCAAGGGCTGGGAGATCCCGCCCCAGGAACGCCCGCCGGAGTACTGGGTTTCGATGGAGATGGACAAGACGGTCGATGCGATCGAAGCGGTCGACGAGCACACCGTGGTCTTCAAGCTGAAGCGGGTGGAGGCGCCCTTCCTGGCCAACCTCGGCATGGACTTCGCCGACATCATCAGCCCCACGGCCTTCCTGAAGAACCCCAAGGAGTTCGTGCGCAACCCGGTCGGCACCGGCCCCTTCAAGTTCGTGCAGTGGGTGAAGGACGACCGCATCGTCCTCGAGAAAAACCCCGACTACTGGAACAAAAAGGGCGGCCCGTATCTCGACAAGGTGGTGTTCCGCGCCATCCCCGAGAACTCGGTGCGCTTCCTCGAGCTCAAGACCGGCAATATCAGCATCTGCCAGTTCCCGAACGCCGCGGACCTCCCGCTGGCCCAAAAAGACCCCAGCATGAAGCTCGTCTCCCAGCCGGGCA
>JBFYWX010000349.1:0-5851 GCA_041310825.1 Desulfobacteraceae bacterium
ACCATGTACCCGCTCCTGCTCTCGATCTACTCCCTCTACACCACCGACACCAAGCCCACCCGCTTCGGCAAGGGGCTTTTCATCGGCATGGCCTTCGTGGCCGGTGCCGGCAGCATCATCAGCCTGCTCGGCGCCGCCCGCGGCATCGTGGCCCTCGGCTTTTTCAAGCAGATCGCCGGGAAGGAGGTCTCCTTCTTCGAGCTCAGCTACTACATGGCGCCCATCGGCTGGTTCATGGTGTTCCTGCTGTGGCTCTTCATTCGACTGCTTTTCAAACCCGAACAGGACCGCATCCCCGGACTGCGGGAAAAGGCCCAGCAGCTCAACGACGAGATGGGCGTCTTGTCCAGCAAGGAGAAAGGGGCCGCCCTGATCGTGTTGGCCACCGTGTTGTTTCTCTCCCTGCAGTCGTTCGTTCCGGCCTTGGCGCCCTTCAACAAGTCGGCCGTGCTCCTCGTCGCCACCATCTTCTTCTTCGCCTTCAATATCTTGGACATCAGCGACCTCGAACTGATCCCCTGGAACATCGTCCTCCTGTTCGCCGGGGCCATGAGCATCGGTTTCTGCCTCTGGCAGACCGGGGCGGCCGAGTGGCTGGCCGTCAACTGGCTCGGGTTTTTCAAGGAGGCCCACTGGTTCGTCTTCGTCATGGCCATGGCTTTCTTCATCCTGGTCATGACCAACTTCATCATGAACGTGGCCGCCATCGCTATCTCCCTGCCGGTAGCCCTGGTGGTGGCACCGTACCTGGGGGTGGCCCCCGAGGTGATCCTCTTCGCGGCCCTGACCACGGCCGGCATGCCCTTCCTGCTCCTGGTGGGGGCCGCGCCCAACGCCATCGCTTACAACTCCGGGCAGTTCACGAGCGGGGAGTTCTTCGCGGCCGGCATTCCCGCGAGCGTTTTGCTGATGGCGGTGCTCGGGCTCACCATCCTGCTCGTGTGGCCCCTGATGGGGATGCCGGTCTATCTCGGAGGATGACACCCAGTTCAAGGAGGAACCATGGAACGCCTGCACGAGCTGCTGGAGCGCATCATCCAGCGCGTCAACGTCAACCTGCGCGAGCCCCTGTTCGACGTGGGGCCCTATGTCCGCGGGCTCATCCCCTGGCCGCAGCTGGTCAAGTTCTACGCTTTCTACGGGATCACGCCCCACCATCCCCTCAATTTCCACTTCAGCCGCTCCAACCTCTCGGGCAGCTATTTTCTGGGCAAATGCCATGTGACGGACTCCATTCTATATAAAAGCGACATCCGCGGCGATGAGCTCAAGCGCCGGGGCGATATTTTTTCCTTCGAGGGGTTCAAGATCCCGCTGCAGACGGATGAGACCATCCGCATCAAGGACAGCTACCTGATCAAGACCCTGGTACACAACAACTCCCACGACCCCGAGCACCCGGAGGAGTTCGTCATCCAGAACACGGTCTCCACCCACTACGCCAACATCCACGGCTCGGACGTCGAGGGGTGCTTCCTCGGCCCCTTCAGCACGGTCGATCTCACCGCGGTGCATGATTGCGTCATCGGCGAATACGCCTACGTGCAGGTCCGCGAGCTCTCCCACCGGCAGATCCCCGCCGGCACGATCTGGATCAGCAGCGGGGACCGCTTCGACTTCTCCTTCCGCCACGACCCCAAAAACCTCAAGCGCTTCATCGACTTCAGGGGCGGCTCGCCGCCCGAGGGGATCTTCATGGCGTTCGTAAACCAGCGCAAGCCGGACTTTCAGCCCATCTTCGACGTCGTCAATCTCCAGAGCCCTTTTTCCATGCCGCCGGGCGCCTCGCTCAACCGCTATGCGGTGATCAAGCCCAAGACCCAGATCGGCCGGAACGTACTGGTGGCCCAGCGAGCCTATATCGAGAACAGCTGGATGGGCGACGGGGCCAACGCCCAGGAGAACTGCTACATCCTGCACTCGCGGCTGAACGGCCACAACGTCACCGCCCACGGGGCCAAGATCATCCACGCCGACTTAGGCAAAAAAGTATTCGTGGGATTCAACTCCTTTCTGCAGGGGACGGCGGAACATCGCCTCGCGATCGGCGCCGGCAGCATCGTCATGCCCCACACGATCATCGACCTCACCGGCCCGGTGGAGATCCCGGCCGACCACCTGGTGTGGGGGTTCATCCGCAGCGCGGAGGACGTGGCCGCCAACAGCATGCCGCTCGCCGAGATGGCCGCCGTCTCCGGCGAGTTGACGCGGGGCGCCATGCGCTTCAGCGGTGAGGGACGTCTCTTCGTAGAGGGTTTCCGGCACCGCATCGAACACATCCTGGAAGCCAACGGCGCCTATTGCGACGGCACGGCCCAGCTGGGCCACGCCCAGCAGAGCCTGAACATCTCCTTCAACCTGATTCAGCCCTACCCCGAGGGGGAGCTCAAGGGGCTGTACCCCACGATCGACATTCACCCCTGAGCGGGCCTTCAACGGGCTGAAGGCAGATCGATGCCACCAAAGCCAAGGCCACGAGGGTTAGGAGCATGAGCGCGGAGAGCCCCGCATCAGATCGCCGGAATCCGACCTACAAGGGACTCCGATTACGGATCGCGCTGATCGTGATCATGGTGTCGCTGACGCCGATGGTGCTGGTGAGCGCCACCATTCTCTACCAATTCAACATCTTTTCGAACGAAATGGTCAACGCCCATCTGGGTGAGCTGGTCCTCAAGCACAAGCAAAACATTGACTACTTCCTGAAACAGCGTTTGAACGACATCAGCCACCTGTTCCGCAGCTTCGACGTCGATCGGCTCAAGGAGAGGGATTTCCTGCAGCAGCGGCTCAAGGTGCTGCAGGAGGAGTACAGCTACGTATTCGTGGACCTGGGCCTGATCGATCAGAACGGCCGCCAGGTCGCCTATGCCGGACCGTTCGAGCTGAGCCGGGCCGACTACAGCGGGGCGGACTGGTTCAAAAAGGCCATCGAGCGCCACGGGTTCATCAGCGATGTTTTCATGGGCCTGCGGGGGCATCCCCATTTCATCGTCACGGTCAAGCGGCAGTGGGAGGGGGCGGAGTGGCTGCTGCGCGCCACCATCGATTTTGTAGCCTTCAACACCCTGGTGGAAAACCTGGCGGTGGGAAAGACCGGGACCGCCTTCATCCTGAACCGCGAGGGCGAGTTCCAGACCCGGCCGCCGGCCGGCGAGCCCAAGCTGACCAAGCAGCAGTATCTGAACCTGTTCAAAAAAGGGGAGGATGCGCTCGGTTCCAGGAGGCCTTCCGACGGTATCAATCTCGTGGAGGAGGGGGAGGCCCATTTCCTCGAGGGCTATATCGACCGCTATTCCCGGTCGAGTTCCATTTTCTCCGTGGAAAAGCTGGGGGAGCGGGGCGACAAATTCATCATCGTGGCCGCTTTCCTCAAGAACAACCAGTGGCTCCTGATCTTCCAGCAGGAGGTGGCGGACGCCTTCGCCAAGCTCAAGGACACCCAACGCATGGCGGGGTTGATCTCCATTATCGGCGCCTTGGCCATCATCGGCATGGCCTTCATCGTCTCGGGGTGGATGGTCAAACGCATGGCCCGGCTTGATTTCGAGAAGGAGATGATGAACCAGCAGGTCATCGAGACCGGCAAGCTCGCCTCGGTAGGGGAGCTTGCGGCCGGCATCGCCCACGAAATCAACAACCCCGTGGCCATCATGGTGGAGGAGGCCGGCTGGATCCAGGACCTGATGGGGGAAGGGCTCGACCAGGGGGACAATCTTCAGGAAGCCAAACGGGGGTTGCAACAGATCGAAACCCAGGGGCGCCGCTGCAAGGAGATCACCCACAAGCTCCTCAGCTTTGCGCGCAAGACCGATTCGCGGGTCCAGACGATAGAGCTGAACGAATTGGTGGCGGAGGTGGCGAGCCTGTTGTCCCAGAAATCCCGCTACGCCAATGTGGAGGTGCGGCTCGACTTGCCGGCGAACCTGCCGACGATTCAGGCATCGGCCACCGAAATGCAGCAGGTGTTGATGAACATCTTCAACAACGCCGTGGATGCCATGGAAAAAACCGGCGGCACGATCACCGCCACCAGCCGCACCGAGGCGGAAGCCATCCGCCTCTCCATCGCAGACACCGGGCCGGGCATCCCGGCGAGCAACCTGGGAAGGCTATTCGACCCGTTTTTCACCACCAAGCCCGTGGGCAAGGGAACCGGTCTCGGCCTCTCCATCTGTTTCGGGATCATTCACAAGATGGGCGGGCGGATCGATGTCGAAAGCCAGGTCGGCAAAGGGACGACCTTTCATATCGTGCTGCCGTTGACCTCTGCGGCGGCCAAGCCTTAAGGAGAGCGAACGATGGCAATTGCGAAAATTCTGCTGGTGGATGACGAGGTGCCGTTTGTCGATACCATGATCAAACGGCTGACCAAACGTGGAATGGATGTGATTCCAGCCTATAACGGGACCGAGGCGTTGGCCAAGCTCAAGGATCAGACCCGGATCGAGGTGGTGATCCTGGACGTCAAGATGCCGGGCATGGACGGGATCGAAACCCTGACGGAGATCAAGAAGGCTTACCCCCTGGTGGAGGTGATCATGCTGACCGGCCATGCCACGGTCGAATCCGCCATCGACGGGATGAAGAAGGGGGCCTTCGACTACCTCATGAAACCGAGCGACATCGAAACGCTGGTGAGCAAGGTGGCCGAAGCGGCCGCGAAAAAACGCCGCCACGAAGAGAAGATCATCGAGGCCCAGATGCGGGAGATCACCACCCGGCGCACTTGATCGCGGCGGCACGGGTCGATTATAAAAACGGCATGAGGTTCAGGAGGACTTTTTGCTGAAGGCCTCGCGAATCTTGCCGACGAGGTCCTCCAGCTCACAGGGTTTCATCAGATAGTCATAGGCTCCGAGTTTTAGGCCCTGTTCGCAGGCCGCGGCCGATCCGTGTCCGGTCAACATGATGACCTGCATGCGGGGATCCATGAGCTTCACTATTTTCAATACCTCGATTCCGTCCATGTCGGCCATTTTGAGGTCCAGGATGGCGACATCGAACTCCAGACCGCGCATTTTCTGGATCGCCTCGGTACCGCTATAGGAGGCGGTGACCTCAAAGCCGCGCTTACGCAGCCGGTTGGAGAGGACATTGACATACGCCGTTTCATCGTCCACCAGCAGCAGACGGATACTCGCTTTCTTTGAATCCGCCCTCTCGGCGGCGGCTCCGTGCGTAGATTTGTTCTCTGCCATGACCCATCCCCTTGATTATTTTTTTACCGGCAGCGTGATGATAAAAGTGGTCCCCTGCCCCACCTGGCTTTCGACCGTGATCAGTCCCCCGAGCTTGGCGACAATCCCCCAGGAGACGTAAAGGCCCATCCCGGTGCCCTGGCCGACCCCCTTGGTGGTGAAAAAGGGTTCGAAGACGCGCGTCAGATTCTCCGGGGAGATGCCGCTGCCGGTATCTTGAACCGCTATTTTGGCCGCCTCCACGGAGAACTGCAGCGAAACCGTGACCCGACCGCCGGCAGTGGTGGCCTGGATCGAATTGGTCAGGAGGTTCAGCAGTACCTGGAGCAGCTGGTAGGGGTCGGTCCAGGCGACGGGGTGGGGTGCCCTGCTCTCCAGGGAAACCGTGACCTTCTTCAGAGCGGCTTCCGGCTCGACCAGCGCGATCGCCTCCTCGGCCAGCTCCTTGAGCCGGACCTCGGTCATCCCGGCCGGGTCGGCCAGCTCCGTGGTCTGGGTCTTGACGACCTGGAGCAGCTGCTGAGTGATTCGGCGGGCGCGCTGGACCGCCTTGTGAATCCGGTCGAGCGCCTTCTCGAAATCGGCCCGGCGCGGCATGCCCGTCATTTCGGGCTTGGCCATGATCTGCTGCAGCCAGCCGGCCGCATCCT
>JBFYWX010000460.1:0-4251 GCA_041310825.1 Desulfobacteraceae bacterium
CCGATGTCGTGGATCAGCAGGTGGAAATCGGCCTCCGGAAAGGAGTGCACCAACGCGGCCGGCTGGGGATCGGAGAGGATGCGCTCCAGCGCCTGCTCCGGGGGCAGGGCGAGAATCGCCCGGCGCTTCTGGCCGAGCTCCGTGATGCGATCAAAGAGGGTCTTGTCAGGTAGATCGTCGGTCATGGGGGATCCACAGGTGCTCAAATTCTGTGAGACAGGTCGGCGGCCGCGGAAATCGCGGCTGGAGCCTACTCCGCCGAAGTACAGGCTACGAAGGCCGGGAGCCGCTCCCACCGAATGGCTGCCAACCCTCGCGCTTACGTCGTTTTCTACCAGGATGTCATGCCGAAAGCAACCGGCTCACGGGGGCGGTGGTCCGTCCGGCGTCGCGGGGGGGGCGTCTCCCCGCCACGGGGCGACCCGAAACAGGATCAGCATTCCCGGAACGGCCGCAAGGGTGCAAAAGACGAAAAAACCCTCCCAGCCCATGAGCGCAGCGGCAAATCCGGTTGGGGCCGAGGCCAGGGCGCGCGGCAGTCCCATGACGCTCGTGAGCAGCGCGTACTGGGTGGCGGTGAACCGGCGGTTGGTCAGGCTGGCCATGAAGGCCACAAAGGCGCTAGTCCCCATGCCGGCGGTGAAGCTCTCGAATCCGATCACGGCCGAGAGCGCCGGCAGGCTGTCGCCGATGCGAGCCAGGACGGCAAAGCCCGCCGTCGAGGCCGCCTGCAGCAGGCCGAACACCCACAGGCTGCGATTGATTCCGGCCTTGAGTATGAACAGGCCGCCCGTGATCCCACCAGCGATGGTCGCCCAGGCGCCAAAGAGCTTCACCACGGCACCGATCTCGGACTTGGAGAACCCGAGCTCAAGGTAAAACGGGGTGCTGATGGCCGCCGCCATGGTGTCCCCGATCTTATAAAGCAGGATGAAGGCCATGATCCACAGCGCCTCCTCCCGCCGGAAAAAATCCGCGAGCGGCTGCCAGGCCGCTTCGCTGAGCGACACCGGCCGGCCGGCCGCGGCCGGGGGCTCGGGCGCAAAAAGGGTAGTCAGGATGCCCGGCAGCATTCCGGCGGCCATCACGAGGTAGACCCGGGAAAAGGGCATGACATCGGCCAGAATCAACCCGCCCCCGCCGGCGACCCACATTCCGATCCGGTACCCGTAGACGTAGAGGGAGGAGCCCAGCCCCAGCTCCTGGTCCGAGAGGTCCTCCCGGCGGTAGGCGTCCACGACGACATCCTGGGTGGCGCTGAAAAAGGCGACGAGCAGGGCGGCCGCCGCCATCCAGAAGGGATACCGCACCGGGTCGGAAAAGCCGAGCAGCATGATCGCCGCCATCAGCGCCAGTTGCACGACCAGGAGCCACCCGCGCCGGCGGCCGAGGAAGGGCGGGGTGAACCGGTCGAGCACCGGGGACCAGAGAAATTTCCAGGAATAGGGGCTCTGCACCAGGGCGATCAGGCCCACCCAGCCGAGATCAACTCCCTCCTCGGTCATCCAGGCTTGCAGCACCCCCAGGGTGAGCAGCAGGGGCAGGCCGCAGGAGAACCCCATCAGGAGGGCGACGAGCATCCGGCGGCTGAAGATCACCACCAGAAAGGGTTTGTCGAGGCCGGTCACGCGGGGGGCGACCTCATGCCGTCAGAAGGTTCCACGGGTCCTCCGGCGGCATGTGCCGCCGGACCCATTGCATCACCTTGTCGAATTCGGCGCAGAGCTCCTGGAGGGCCTTGCCGCGGTGGCTGACCCGGCTTTTCTCCCCGCACGTCATTTCGGCGAAGGTTTTCGCGAGCGGGGGGTAGTAGAAGATCGGGTCGTAGCCGAAGCCGTTCGCACCGGCAGGCGCTGCGGCGATCACCCCCTCGCAGCGGGCCTCGTAGGTCAGGGCGGGCCCCCCGGGCACGGCCAGAGAGAGGACGCATTCGAAGGCCGCGCGGCGCTCGGCGCAGCCCGCGAGCTCGGCCAACAGCGTGCGGCTGCGCTCCGCGTCGGTGAGCCCCTCCCCGCCGTAGCGGGCGGAATAGACCCCCGGCGCCCCGTTCAGCGCCGCCACGACGAGCCCGGAGTCGTCGGCCAGGGCCGGGACACCCAGCACCCGCGCGGTGAAGCTTGATTTCTTGTAGGCGTTCTCATCGAAGCTCGCCCCGTCCTCCTCGACCTCTGGAATCGGCCCGAAATCGGAGAGGTTGCGGATGTCGATGGGAAAAGCGTGGAGGAGATCACGGATCTCCGCCGTCTTGCCGGGGTTACGCGTAGCAATCACCAGAATCGGCCCTCGGCCCATGGCGTATCATCTCGCTTTCGGAGGTTCTGCAACGGAGGCAACGAACGCTCAGGCTGAAGCGTGGGATTACGTGCCGCCGCAAGCCTTCTGCGAATCGGCATTTTCTCCGTTCACGTTCACGTACCCGTCCACGGTTTGACTCGCCCCGCTGCCCGCAATCACGTTTGATTTTTTCCCGTGTACGTGGACGGGTACCGCTTCGCTGTGAACGTGTACGCAATATGCAGGTAGGACCATGATACGAATTCCAAGCCCGCCATTCAAGGCTTTTCGGTGTCCCCCCGTGCGGCTTTACTTCATACCGGGGCCGTGTATAATAACCGCCGACAAACCCGGACATACCGCAACCCACCACCGGCGGCGCTCGGCATGCTGAGAGAGCTTTCGATCCGCAACTTTGCCATCATCGACGACCTGCAGATCCGTTTCGACCCGGGGCTCACGATCCTCTCGGGCGAGACGGGTGCCGGCAAATCGATCATCATCAACGCGGTCAACCTGATATTAGGCAGCCGGGCCGCCGCGGAGATGGTCCGCACGGGCGCGGAAGCGGCGGAGCTGGAGGCGCTCTTCGCCGTCGCCCCCGAATCCGCTGCCGGGCGGGCGGCCGCCGCCATGGGCTACGATATCGGCGACGGGCTTCTGGTGCGCCGGGTCATCTCGCGCGCGGAGGGCAACCGCGTCTATGTCAACGGCCGTCTTGCGACCCTGCAGGTGCTCTCCGCGGTCACCGAAAACCTGGCCGCCATCTCCGGCCAACATGCCCACCAGGGGCTGCTCAAAGAGGAGCAGCACCTGCTCCTTCTAGACCAGTTCGCCGGGCTGATGCCCCGGCGCGAGGCGGTGGGCGCCCTTTTCCGGGAGACCCTCCCGCAGTTAAAACACCTCCGGGAGCTGAGGGCGCGCCAGGTCCAGCAGGCTGAGCAGGCCGAGCTCCTGGAGTTCCAGGAGCGTGAGATCGCCGCTGCCGACCTCACGCCGGATGAGGACACGGAGCTCGAAGGCGAACGCGCGCGGCTCAAGAACGCAGGCGCTCTGATGGAGGCGGTGCAGGGGAGCCTCGATCTGCTTTACGGCGCCTCCGGCTCGGCGACGGACCGGCTGGCCGAAGCGCGCCGCAGCCTCGAGAGAATGGCCCGGGTCGACCCCGGCCTCGCGACGCGGGGCGAACGCCTGGCCGAGATCGGCTACCGCATAGAGGACCACGTCCAGGAGCTGCGCGCCTATCTGCGATCCGTCGAATTCAACGACCGTCGCCTGGAGGAGGTGGAGCAGCGGCTGGACACCCTGAACCGCCTGAAGCGCAAATACGGCGGGTCGCTCGCGGCCGTGTTCGAGAAGCTCGCCGGCGTGCGCGCCGAACAAGCGGCCATCCAAAACCTGGATGCCGCCATTGCAGCCGCGGAGGAGCGGCTGAAGGCGCTCGCCTCCGCGCTTGCAACCGAGGCAGGCGCCCTGTCCCGTGAGCGCCGCAAGGCCGCGAAACGCTTCGCAACCGAGGTGGCGGCAGAGCTCGCCACCCTGAAAATGCCCGGCACCCGCTTCGCGGTCGCGCTGAGCCCCGCGGTCGCCCCACCCGACGCGGACCCGCACCTCGTGGTCGGGGAGAGCGGGCTCTCCGAGAGCGGGGTCGACCGCGCCCTGTTCACCATCGCCCCGAACGTCGGGGAGCCCCCCAAGCCACTTGCCGCCATCGCCTCCGGCGGGGAGCTCTCGCGCGTGGTCCTGGCACTCAAGTCGATCCTGGCCGCCTCCGAATCCGTCGCCACCATCGTTTTCGACGAGGTCGATGCCGGCATCGGCGGGGCCGTGGCCGAAGTGGTCGGCCGCAAGCTGGCGGCCCTCTCCCGGCGCCACCAGGTGCTCTGCATCACCCACCTGCCGCAGATAGCGAAGTTCGCCGACCACCACTTCAACATCTCGAAAGAGGTGGCCTCCGGCCGCACCCGTACCGTCATC
>JBFYWX010000006.1:0-4368 GCA_041310825.1 Desulfobacteraceae bacterium
TGATCAAGTTCATGCGGTTTAAAGCCGCGAGCGCCTGGTCGCTGTCGAATCTGGTGGCGTTCCTACGCTGGAATCTTTTTACATACAGAAACTTATGGGACTGGCTCGACCGGCCCGATGATACACCGCCACTGGAACCACCCCCGAGCCAACGGCCTTTGCCGTTTCGTGGTCTTGGACAGCAAATGCTATCATAAACGACAACCTTGCCATGCAAAAACCAAAATACGGCTTCTATCTCGTTGATATCACTGAACCCAGGTGTTCAGATCCGATCTATTTTGGACAGCAATGGTTGGAAATAGGGTTGGAAACAGGGTGAATAACACAAATTAAAAGGGCTTAGATTTGTGGTCTAAGCCCTTGATATTATTAGTGGTAGCGGGGACAGGATTTGAACCTGTGACCTTCGGGTTATGAGCCCGACGAGCTACCAGACTGCTCCACCCCGCATCATGTCGACCAAACCTTATCTTAATAATTCATGTCGAAATCCAAGTCAAGCGGTTTTTCAAAAAAAACGGCCGGATGGCGATTCAGGCGGTGAGCAGGTTGGCGATCCGGACCTGGAGGCGCTCTCTTTCGACCGGGGTGCAGCGGACCAGGATCTGTTTGGTGCGGGAGCTGTGGCCGGAGAGGAGCTCTACAGTGGCCCGGGAGACCCCCAGGCACTCGGCCAGGAACCGGACGCACATCTTGTTGGCCGCCCCTTCGACCGGAGGGGCGGTCAGGTGGACCTTGAGCGCATCCCCGTAGAGCCCCGCGACCCGGTTCCGGGAGGATTTGGGCTGGACGTGGATTTTGAATGAAATGCCGGCGGGATGGTGCTGGAGTGAGGGGAGGGGAAATTCCATTTCACGGCGCCGACGCGATCAGCTCCCGGACGAAGGCCGGCGGTCTTACCACGCGGCCGGCGGCGTCGACGAAGGCATGCTTGGTGAAGCCTTCCGCCAGGAGGGTCTCCCCGTCCTCGCGGTAAATGCGGTAGTCGAATTTGATCCCGCCCCTGACCGATTCGTCGACCGCGGTCTCGATCACGAGGAGCTCGTCGTAGAGGGCCGGGGAGTGGTATTTGGCGCGGCACTCGGAGACCGGCAGAAAAAACCCGCGCTCCTCGATCGTCTTGTAGGCGAGGCCGAGGGCGCGGAAGAACTCGGTGCGGCCGATCTCGAACCAGCGGAAATAGTTCCCGTAGTAGGCCTGGCCCATGCGGTCCGTGTCCCCGTAGATCACCCGGTGGGTCGTGCGGCGGTGGCTCATTTCACGGTCTCCCGTTTTCCATAATGGCTGTCAGCATGCGCCGCAGGTCTTCGAACCCGGCTGCCACGGGCAGCTTCGGGTGCTCGGTACGCACGTTCTCGGGCGGTCGGTAGAGGATTCCGTGATCGGCCGCCGTCAGCATGGCGATGTCGTTGTAGGAGTCCCCGATGCCGATCACCGTGTAGTTCAGAGAGCGCATGGCCTCGGCCACTTTCTTCTTGCCGTCTATCTGGCGCAGGCGATGGCGCTCGATGGTGCCGTCGGCCGCCACCGCCAGGCGGTTGCAGAGGAGGGTGGGGTGGCCGAGCTTGCGCATGAGGGGCCCGGCGAACTCGACGAAGGTGTCCGAGACCACCAGAAGGGGGGCGAGCGGCCGCAGCCAGTCGATGAACTCGAGCGCGCCGGCGAGCGGGTCCATGGTGGCGATGACGGCCTGGATGTCCGCCAGTTTCAGCCCGTGCTCCTTTAGAATCTTTATCCGATGCGCCATCAGGACGTCGTAGTCGGAGATGTCGCGCGTCGTCAGGCGCAATTCGGGGATGCCGGTTTTCTCGGCGAACGCAATCCAGATTTCGGGCAGGAAAACGCCTTCGAGGTCGGAGCAGACCAGATGCATAAGAGGATCGCCTTTCATTGCTTCGCGCGGGTTGTCACAACGTCACGTTCCGGGGCGAAAAATGCCCCCTCTCCCTGGTCCTCTCCCGCCATGTCGGGGGGAGAGGGGCTGGCGGCTGGTTGGGAGCACCCCGCCTACCTCTATGGCCTTTGCGGTGAAGCGGGCGGGCGGGGTGATGTCAAATCGTATCCTCTGCCGTCCAGGCTCAATCGGTCAGGTTGGGGTCTTCGATCCGGATCAGGGCTGGCGGGGCCGCCACCACCTCGAGGGCGCCGATCTCGGCGAGGGCCTTGCGCACGTCCGCCTCGCTCGCACGGTGGGAGAGCATCACCACCGGCACCGCGCCATCGGTCTTGCGCCCCTTTTGCTGCACGGACTGGAGGCTGATCCCATGGCGGCCGAGGATGCCCGAGATGGCCGCGAGCACCCCGGGGCGGTCCAGGGCCGAGAAACGGAAATAGTAGTGGGTGTTGATTTGATCGATCGGCAGCACCGGGATGCGCCGAATGGTCGCCGTCTGGTAGGCGAGGGCCGGCAGGCGCCCGGCGCAGCCGCCCGCGAGCATGTTGCGCGCGAGATCCACGAGATCGCTCACGACGGCGCTCGCGGTGGGCATCATCCCGGCCCCGCGGCCGTAGAGCAGGATCTCCCCGCAG
The DNA here is from genome assembly GCA_041310825.1 of Desulfobacteraceae bacterium. GTDB lineage: Bacteria > Desulfobacterota > Desulfobacteria > Desulfobacterales > SpSt-501 > SpSt-501. The sequence continues at coordinate 2,533 of JBFYWX010000006.1, forward strand.
GCATCCCCGGTCAGCGAGACGGCATTGAGGGTGCCGTTCACGTTGGAGAGGATGTTGTCGAAGGGGATCATGGTGGGGTGGACCCGGGCCTCGACGCCGCCGGCGTGGGACTTGCTGATGGCGAGGAGTTTGATGCGGTAGCCGAACTGGCCCGCCAGATCGATGTCGAGCGGGGTGATGTGGGAGATCCCCTCGATGTAGATGTCCTTCAGGTTGATCTCCATCCCGTAGGCGAGCGCGCTCATGATCGCGAGTTTGTGGGCCGTGTCGTGCCCCTCCACGTCGAGCCTCGGGTCGGCCTCGGCATAGCCCTCCTGCTGGGCCTTGGCGAGCGCGTCGGCGAAAGTGCTGCCCTCATCGGTGATCTTGGAGAGGATGTAGTTGCAGGTGCCGTTCAGGATCCCGGTCATGGCCGCGATCCGGTTGGCGACGAGCGACTCGCGCAGGGTCTTGATGACGGGCATGGCGCCGCCCACACTCGCCTCGAAGAAGAGGTCCACGCCCTTGGCCGCGGCCGCCTGGAAGAGGGTATTGCCGTGGGCGGCGAGAAGCGCCTTGTTGGCGGTGACGACATGGCGGCCGTTTTCGATGGCGGCGAGGATGAGCTCGCGCGCGACGCCCTCGCCGCCGATCATCTCGACGATGATGTCGATCCCGGGCTCGCTGACGACGCGCTTCGCATCGGCCACCATCACCCCCGCGGGCAGGCGCAGGCCGCGGTCGCGGGTCGTGTCGATGTCGGCCACCCGCTTGAGGACGAGCTCCGCGCCGAGGCGGGCCGCGATCAACTCGCGGCTTTCGGTGAGGAGCTTCGCCACCCCGGTGCCGACCGTTCCGCAGCCGAGCAGGCCGATATTGATTGGACGCATTTAGAAAGCCTCCTTAATAAATTAGGGGTTCAAGGAGTCGAGGGGTCAAGGGTTCGCGTGGAAATACCACTACGATCCATCCGGAAGCACCATCGCCGGCGCTCTTTTATCAGAGGACCTTTTTGATGCCCCTTACCGCCTGGTTGATCCGCATGGGGTTTTCGATCAGGGCGAAGCGCACGAACTCGTCCCCGTACTCGCCGAAGCCAAGGCCGGGGGAGACCGCCACCCCGGCCTCACGGATCAAAAATTTCGAGAACTCCACCGAGCCGAGCGGGCGGTATTTTTCCGGAATGCGGCCCCAGACGAACATGGTGCCCTTGGGCTTGGGGATCTTCCAGCCGATCCGGTTCAGGCCGCGGACAAGCGCATCGCGCCGCTCCTTGTAGATTCCGCGGATGTCGCCAACGCACCCCTCGGGCCCGTTGAGGGCGATGATGGCCGCAATCTGGATCGGCTGAAACACCCCGTAGTCGAGGTAGCTCTTGATGCGCTTCAAGGCCGCCACGGTCTCCGCGTTGCCGCAGCAAAAGCCCATGCGCCAGCCCGCCATGCTGTAGCTCTTGGAGAGGGAGAAGAACTCCACGCCCACCTCTTTCGCCCCCCGGGCCTGGAGGAAGCTTGGGGCCGTGTAGCCGTCGAAGGTCAGGTCCGCATAGGCGAAGTCGTGGATCACCAGGATGTCGTTCTCCTTGGCGTAGTCCACCACCTTCTGGAAAAACTCCAGGCTCACGACCTCCGTCGTCGGGTTGTGGGGGTAGCTGATGATGAGCATCTTCGGCCGCGGCCAGGTCTGCTTGGTGGCGGCCATGAGGTTCTCGAAGAAATCGTGCCCCGGCCCGACCGGGATCCCGCGCACGTCGCCCCCGGCGATGATGGCCGAAAAGGGGTGGATGGGGTAGGTGGGGTTGGGGGTGAAGACCACATCGCCCGGGCGCGTCGTCACCAGCACCAGGTGCGAGAGGCC